>CAXRIN010000058.1:0-76148 GCA_964230605.1 Flavobacteriaceae bacterium | reverse complement strand
GCACTAATGCATCAGCAGAATCATTTAATGCTAAAATTAAAGCTTTTAGAGCTCAGTTTAGAGGTGTAAAAAACAAGGAATACTTTTTATTCAGATTAACAAATATTTATGCCTAATCCCCAACTTTTGTGCTTGACCCAGTACTTTGTAGTGGCCTATTTTAATAAGCCGCTACAGATAGTGTTATCAATATTTATAAGTTACTTAGATTATGATAAAAAAGAAAGGTCGAACAGAATGCTCGACCTTTACAAAACCCTTAACTATAAGAAACTACCTTATTACCGAGATCAAAATTAAGCCGATTGCTCGCCTAAATCGAGGTAAATATGATAAAATGATAGAAAACGATACTGAAGTGACGTTTTCTGATACTCAAACGAACAGTATCATTTCTTATTGTAGTTTTCCATTGATATAGAATGTTATTTTTTTGTTGATTTTTTGTTGACTCACTGTATTGTATGCGTTTATCCAAATCGCATATATACCAGGTTTCAATAAACGATTATTGTCCAATAATACATTCCATATTATTGATCCTGAAATACCAAACAAGGTGTTTTCTGTTAGGGAATGAATTGTTATTCCATTATAGTTCAAAACGTCAATTTTACCGGTCCAACCGTCTATATCAAAATTGTAATTGATAATTAATTGATCTTTATATCCATCGGCATTAGGAGTTACCACTTCATAGCTTAAGTTAAAACTTTCACTATCAATATTTAAAGGATTATAAAAGTTGGAGTTTTTATAGCCGGGTGTTCCATAATTATGAATAGATGATGATGAAGTCCAGTTACTGGCGATGTTAGGATTTATTAAAATGATTTTTTCTAAACTCACATTTTCAACATCATTTAATTCAGTGTAATGCCACTCTTCGTTATAGTTTACTTTATCGATTATTTGACCAGATTTTTTACAAATAACTATGTTGCCTTCATCATTATTCATATTTGGAAGTTGAGCATCATAAATATTGTAGCTTTTTGGGAAGTGATTTTTAAGCCATGAAGGATTTGATGTGAAAACCATGTAGCTGTTGGGTAGAATTAAAAGAGTATTTTTGGAAATAATAAAAGGTGATTCAAGCTGTCCATTATCATCAAAAGATGAAAAATACAGCTGAGACAAATCAATAGGGTGGATGGATGAATTAAATATTTCTACAAAATCACTCCCTTGTTCATCTGGGTTAAAAAGAATTTCGCTGATAATCAAATCACCAGAGTCGGGATCATGCGGTAAACCATACTTAATTTGAATTGGATTAAAGTTTGCTGCAAAACAAGAGGAAACATCTAAGATCAAAAGAGAATCAATATTAATTGAATCTAAGGTTGGGATTTCAATTAATGCGTCATTATAATTGATTTGGTAATTGTGATTTGTTTCAAGACTTTCAATTGGAACATTAAAAGTTATCAAAAGCTCATTTTCAGAGACAGGAAAATAACTTTCTACTTTAACTGTAGGTGTTTCTATTTTTTTCTCAACACTATTTTTTTTTCCAGGAGTACCACCGAGATGATTTAAAGACGAACTCCAATTACCATAGTTAATACATGGTTTTGAAATATCAACTAGCTCTAAACTCCAACCGCCGTTTTCTTTGAAATCTGAAACATGGAGGTTTGAATAATATTCCACTCTGTGTATTATATCATTATTGAATTTTATGGAAATGGAATCACCACTATTTCTTAAAGTAGGAATTTCAGCATCCCAAAAAACATAAAATGAGTCTGGTTGAATTACAAAACTATCAGGCCTGAAATACTTTATCCCAATATGAATTTCAATGTCTTTTAATTCAATTGCCTGCGTCGAATTATTGTAAATCTCTAAAAATTCCTCTTCAGGTAAACCAACTGCGGGAGTAGGATCAAACATCACTTCAGTAATGAGTAAATCGTATTTTAAAATTGATTGGGAAGAAACAGAGGTAATGATGTAATAAAATAAAAGAGACAACAAATACTTTTTCATGAATCTAAACTATCTCGTAAACAATAATTTAAAGGCTTAATTAAAGGATTTATCTATTCAAATCATGAAAAAACCGAAAACTTGGTTAAAACCATGTTAATCAGAATAAAAAGCATTACTTTTGGCGTCCAAATTTTTATTTAAAAACTTATGAAAGTTGCAATAGTAGGAGCAAGTGGAGCGGTAGGACAAGAGTTCTTAAGCATCCTTTCTGAAAGACCTTTACAAGGTATGGAAGAATTGGTTTTATTCGGATCGGCAAGAAGTGCTGGTAAAGAGTATGACTTTAATGGAAAAACACTAGTTGTTAAGGAACTTAAACATAACGATGATTTTAAAGATATCGATATCGCTTTAGTTTCAGCTGGTGGAGGAATTTCAAAAGATTTTGCTGAAACTATTACTAAGTACGGAGCTATCATGATTGATAACTCAAGTGCTTTCCGTATGGATGCAGATGTGCCTTTAGTTGTTCCAGAAGTAAATGCTAAAGCTGCTAACGACAGACCAAGAAATATCATTGCTAACCCAAACTGTACAACTATTCAAATGGTAGTTGCTTTAAAAGCTTTGGAAGGGTTATCGCACATTAAAAGAGTACACGTTTCTTCTTACCAATCAGCTTCAGGAGCTGGAGCTTCAGGTATGGCTGAATTAGAAGAACAAGTAAAACAATTTGTTGAGAATAAAGACTTAACTGTTGAGGCTTTTGCGCATCAGTTATTATTTAACGTTATTCCTCATATTGATGTATTCCAAGATAATGGATATACAAAAGAGGAGATGAAAATGTATAACGAAACAAAGAAGATCATGTCTTCGGATGTTGAGGTATCAGCAACTTGTGTTAGAGTTCCAGTAATGAGAGCTCACTCTGAGGCAATTTGGGCTGAAACAGAAAGACCGGTTTCTCCTGAGGAGTTTAGAGCAGCATGTGAAGCTACTGAAGGTATTACTGTTGTTGACGATTTACCAAACTTAGGTTATCCAATGCCTTATGATTTAGCAGGTAAGGATGATGTTTATGTTGGAAGAATTAGAGAGGATTTAGCTAATCCAAACGGAATCACTTTCTGGTGTGTATCTGATCAAATTAGAAAAGGAGCTGCTTTAAATGCAGTTCAAATTGCTGAGTACTTAATCTCACAAAAAGTAGGAGCTTAATTAGGTTTCTTTAAATATTTCAAAGCCCTGGCATTTGCTGGGGCTTTTGTTTTTTGTTAGTGGGCGAAAAATTAAGAGTAAAGGTCACTAACAAACACTTTTGCAATCTTTAAATCCGTAGGTCTTGTGATTTTGATGTTTTCTTCGTTGCCTTCTACTAATTGAATAATTTCTCCGGCTTTTTCAATTACCGAGGCATCGTCGGTAAATTCATCAGAGTAATCCTGCTCAAAACCTTTCATAATAATAGGTCTTTGAAAAACCTGCGGAGTTTGAATTCGGAAATATTTTGAGCGATCAACCAATTTATTTTTTCCTTTTTCTACAACTCTAAGTGAGTCGTTTACTGGTATGCATGGAATAGCATTTCCGTGAGATTCGGCAACTTCAAAACACTTTTTAATAGTCTGCTCACTAACTAAAGGTCTAACACCATCATGGATTCCAATTAAACTTCCGGTAGTTTCTTCAAGTCCGTTTTTTACAGAGTGAAATCGTGTTTTTCCACCTGTTGTAATTTTAATAGTAATGTCAAATTCATATTGATCAACTAAAAGTTGCCAATAAGATTGCTGACTAGCAGGTAACACTAAAACAATTTCACAATTATTGTCCCAATTGTAAAAAGCGCGAATGGTGTGCATTAAAACTGGTTCGGAATTAAGTACCATGAATTGTTTTGGAATTTCACTTCCCATTCTTAACCCTTTTCCTCCTGCAACTATAACTACTGAATTCATTTATTTGATTCTCACACAAATTTCACGAATTTCACAGGTTTTTCATATCTGCTAGATTAGTGAGATCGGTGTAGGTTTTTGCTAAATTAAAGATAAACGGTTTAACATTCCGTGGATGTCCTCCTTTTCTAAATCTAGCCACTCGGCATGTATACCTGCTTCTTTAGCTCCAACGATGTGTTGAGGACTATCATCAATGAATAAAGTCTCTGTTGGATTCAATTCATGTGTGTCTATGATATGAAGAAAACCTTCTGGTTTTGGTTTTCGAATCCCAAGTTCATTTGATAAATATACCTTTTCAAAATGATCGTCTAAATTTGGAACTCCGTGATCCCTTTGGAGAATTCTATATACCTCCTCAATATGTATAGCGTTTGTGTTACTGAAGAGAAAAACTCGATAATTTTTATTAAGTTCTTGAACCAAGTTTAGGCGTGCAATTGGGAAATCCAGCAAAATAGCATTCCATGCTTCAATGATTGTTTCATGATTATGATTTTGATTAGCAAGTTTATTGAAGCCCACTAGGAATTCTTCATTAGTGATTTTGCCTTCTTCTAAATCGTCAAATAAATCTATTTGCTTAGCCTTTGTAAAAGCATCTGCTAAACCAAGTTTACCTAATTCCGAATTTGTTTTGTGATAATCGAGGTTAATTAAAACCCCTCCTAAATCAAGAATTATGTTTTGAATATTTTTCATTGTTTACCAAGTTATGATGTAGGTACAGCTATCTGCACCATTTTGTCTGGTTTCTTTAGATTTATCTAATTGAACATCATAGAAAAAGGAATTTTTTGGTAAAAATTTTAAAACTAATGCTTTAATTAAACCTAAGTCGAACTCGCTGGGGTAAGGGTTTTTGCAAACCATTTCGGCTTTTTTATGAATTGCATCAAAGCAAGTGACCTTGTAGTAACCAATTTCACCATTTCTATGATTCATTTTGTAAGCTGTATCCAAAGACTTTAAAGCGTTTTCTAAATCAACAATGCTGTCTGGGAAAACAGCATATTCAGGAATTGTTTCACCAACCTTTTCTAAAAATTCTCTGCCTGTTTCTTCACTTAAATCTTTAAGACTTGAAAGAAATTTTTGTTGGCTGTACCAAGTATTGTCTTTCAAATTCAAGCCATTATTTTTTAAGATTTCATGGCGTTTTTCCTCTCCTACAGGAAATGCTTTAATCATAGCATAAATTGCATCGCTATAAACTTCAACTTTTTCATCAAAAGGAATAAAAACACTCATTGTTAAGGATAAAAGTTTGTTCAAATGTGATAAAATTTTTCATAAGTCACATTTTTTGAAAGGAATTATTTTGCTAAATCTAAAATGAGGGTAGAAAACAGATAATGAAAGTGGTAATTTAAAACTAAATAAATTGCGCTAACTTTATAAGACCTTTAATTATGTGATACATCCGAATTTAATTTTTAAAAAATTACTATTATGAAAAAACTAGGATTAATCTTATTACTTGTAATCGGAATCACAAGCTTGTCGAAAGCACAATTATCATTAGAAGAGCAAGTTGCAGATAGCGCTTGTGTTTGTTTAAATAATGTTGACACAGCTCAAATTATTAAGTTTTCAAATGCGATAAAGATGCAGTGTTTTTCTGAGGCCGTTGCTAAAAATGAAGTGGCAATTAGGAAAAATTACGAAACCGAGAAAAGAAGAGAAGAAGATGCCGCGAAAGTTGGTATCGGAGGTAGCTTGCTAATTAAAGTAGAAAACGAATTAGCTAAAAGCTGTGAAAAATATGCTTTGGTGATGAAGTATCAACAGTCATACCGTGAGTCTAGCAAGGCCGCGGAAAAGATGGGAGAAAAGAAATGAGTGAAGAAAAAAGAACAGAATTATCCGAACTAGGTGAGTTTGGATTGATTGATTTAATAAAAAAGAACGTTGAAATTAGAAACGAATCCTCGTTGAGAGGAATAGGTGATGACGCTGCTGTAATTCAGTATGATGCTGATTCTAAAACTTTAATTTCTACAGATCTTTTGGTTGAGGGCGTTCATTTTGATTTGAGCTATGTTCCTTTGAAGCATTTGGGATACAAGGCTGTGATGGTGAATATTTCGGACATTATTGCAATGAACGGAATACCTCGTCAAATCACAGTTTCTTTGTCTTTGTCTAACAGATTTTCACTAGAGGCTGTTGAGGAAATTTATGAGGGAATTCATTTAGCTTGCGAGTTATATAATGTTGATTTAATAGGAGGTGATACTACATCTTCACTATCTGGTTTAACCATTTCAATTACTGCAATTGGTGAAGGAAAAGAAGGTAAGATTGTTTATCGAGATGGTGCAAAAGAATCTAATTTGTTAGTTGTTTCAGGAGATTTAGGAGGAGCTTATATGGGGCTGCAAATCTTAGAAAGAGAAAAGCAGATTTATGAAGAAAGTCCTAGTGTACAGCCTGATTTATCAGATTGTGATTACATTTTAGAGAGACAATTAAAGCCGGAGGCAAGATTGGATGTAATTCGTGAATTTGAAACGCTTGGCGTTAAACCAAACGCTATGATTGATATTTCAGACGGTTTATCTTCTGAAGTTTTGCATTTATGTAAGCAAAGCAAAGTTGGTGTATCAATTTATGAAGATAAATTACCAATCGATCAGCAAACTTTTGATAGAGCAAGAGACAATCATTTAGATCCAACAATGTGTGCTTTGAACGGGGGTGAAGATTATGAGTTATTGTTTGCTATTGATTTAGCTGATTATGAAAAAATTAAAAATCATCCAATGTTTACGGTTGTTGGTCATTTTGTTGAAGAATCAGAAGGTTATAAATTAACAGCTAAAGATGGTTCAACACATCCAATTGAGGCTCAAGGTTGGAATGGACTTAATGAGGAAAAATAAAACAAAAAACATCTTAATTATTCCATAAATGTAAAAAGCGATCCTGAATGATCGCTTTTTTGTTTTTAAAAAGGAGTATTTACTGTATAAATATAGTTTTGCTATTAGCATAACTATGAATCAAGAAATCCTATATCGAATAGCATTAATCCAGTTGCCGGGAATTGGAGATTTATTTGCCAAGTTGCTAACAGAGTACTTTAAAGGCGCACGAAATATATTTAAAGCTTCTAAAAAAGAGCTTCAAGAAATCCCTGGGGTAGGTAGAGTTTTATTATCAACATTACTGGATAATCAGGTAAAATCAGATGCATTAAAAAGGGCGGAGAGAGAATTGAACTTTATTCAAAAGCATCAAATTTCCATTTGGTGTTATGATGATGAACATTATCCTCAAAAGTTAAAAGATTGTCAAGACGGGCCTTTCGTGTTGTATTACAAAGGGATACCAGGATTAAATAATCAAAAAATTGTTTCAATTGTAGGAGCAAGAAAGGCAACTGGTTATGGCGATGATATGACTCAAAAAATTATTGAGGATTTGAAAAAACAAGATGTGTTAATCGTTAGCGGATTGGCATATGGAATAGACGCTTTTGCTCATAAATATTCGCTTGAAAATAATATTCCCACTGTAGGTGTTTTGGCTCATGGGTTGGATAAAATATACCCTCAACAAAATCGTCATTTAGCTAAAAGTATGCTGGAAAATGGAGGGTTATTAACGGAATTTATGAGTGGAACTAACCCTGACAGAGAGAATTTTCCGAAAAGAAATAGAATTGTTGCAGGGATTGCTGATGCTACAATTTTGGTTGAAGCAGCAGCTAAAGGTGGTGCTCTTATAACAGCAAATATTGCTCATTCTTATGGAAGAGATGTTTTTGCCGTTCCGGGAAGAACAATTGATATTTATTCAGCAGGCTGTAACGCATTAATTAAGTCAAACAAAGCAGCCCTTATTGAATCGGGTGATGATGTATTACAAGTAATGAATTGGGTTGAAGCAAACACAAGTATGCCTCAAAAGCAGCTTAATTTATTTTCAGAATTAAATGATGAAGAGCGAAAAATTATTGAAATTATTCAATCAAAAGGAGTATCTAATAAAGAACAAATAGCCATTCAAATGAATCAAACTGTACAGAAAGTTTCAGGTTTATTATTCAGCCTAGAATTGAATGGTGCTATAAAAGCATTGCCTGGAAATAATTTTCAAATCAAAGCATAGTGGCATTTCACAATCAAGTAGGACAGGAGGGAGAGAAAATTGCAGTTCAGTATTTAAAAAGCAAAGGATATATAATTCATCATACTAATTGGAGAATGAGCAATTTAGAGGTGGATATTATTGCTGAAGATGGGGAGGAGTTAGTTTTTGTTGAGGTAAAAACAAGAACATCTAACAAGTTTGGAGAACCTGAAGAAGCGGTTAACTATCAAAAAGAAAAAGATATCTTAAAGGTTGCTCATGTTTATTTAGAAAACTTACAACTTGAACTTCCTGTTCGATTTGATATTATATCTATCATTTTAAATGATCAAAAATCAAAACTAGATCATCTTGTAGATTCTTTTAGTTCAATGACACTTGAGTATTGATTTATAACCCTTCTAACTTATTTTCCGTTTACAACCCATGGAGTTATTAGAGAGATGGTTGGTGGATATTGAACCGTTTTCATGGAAATCAATTTTAACCTGTGTGATATGCGGATCTGTAATTGGATTTGAAAGACAATATTACGGTAAGCCTGCAGGGATTAGAACAAGTATAATCATATGCATGAGCACCTATATTTTTGTGGCCATTTCAAAATCGGTTGTCAATTTTAATGGTGATTATACACGAGTTATTGGTCAGATTGTAACTGGTGTAGGTTTTCTTGGAGCCGGAGTGATGTTTTCTAAAAAAGGTTTGGTAATTGGGGTTACCTCTGCATCTTTTATTTGGCTAATTGCAGGTTTAGGATCAATTATCGGAATTGGTTTACATCGAGCAGCAATTATATTCGCTGTTATTTCTATTGTAATTACATTTCTAGTTGGTCAATTGGAAAGATTATTCAAGGGATTAAAAAAGGGAGTTCATGATGATAATTATGAAGAATAAATGTTGATCCAGTTCAATTTAAACTGTGTTAAACATCGAGAAACATTAATCGGAGTAGGCCTTTTTTTACTTATTTCTGGTTAAATTAGGGTCAACAACAACTACCATGAGGAAATTTATTTTAGCGTTTGGTGTATTATCAGCGCATTTTTTATTCGGACAAGCTGATTATGAGTTTGTTCCATCTAATAAACATTTTGTAAAAGCATACGAACATTTAGCTCAAGAGGAGTTCTCTGCTGCTTTTGATTATTTTGATAGAATAAATTCCAGTGATACACTTTATGAACTAGGACAACTCAATAAATGGATAGCTGAGTACACGGGAAAATATTACAAAGATGTAATCAATACTTGTGAAAAGGCAATTGAGAGAGAATCAAAATTTGAGTCGGAGGCACATTATTATAAAATAAAATCTTTGATTGATTTAAGAGAATTCGAAAAAGCGAAGGCCTCTATTACTATTGCTAAAAAGCGTTTTCCTCTTTACTTTCAATATGAATTTCTGGTTGCATTAATGCTGGAGGATCAAGGCAAATATGAAGAGGCAAAGGCCAAGTTGCAGGCCATTTTAATGCAACACCCGCAACATTCTCCATCACATTATCAATTGGCCAAAATTATGGCTGAAGAAGGAAGAGAAATGGAAGCCATTTTAGGTTTCCAAATGGCGATAATTTCTAATAGAAATTCTACGGTTTTAAAAAAGGCCTTCGGGGATATGGAAAATATGATGCAAAATAATTTTGAAGTTTCTCGTGAAGAAGATGACAATAAGTTGTTTAGTAATGTGAATAATTTAATCACTTCAAAATTAGCTTTGAATAGAGACTATAAATCCGCTTTGTCTCTTAATTATTCAGCAAATAATGTTACCGATTTAATGTTTAATCAGTTTTCTTATAAAGAAGGAACAAGTGATTTTACAATGAATTACTACGGTAAATTCTTTCAAGAAGTGAAAAAGAAAGGTTTGGAAAAAGGATATACATTATATCTCCTTGCTGTTATTCAGGATCTATCCATTCAAAAATTGGTGAATACCTATGAATATCAAGTAAATGCTTTTGAAGAGCTATTAGTAGATTATTGGTATGACCATGTGAATGAAAACAAGTTTGAAGTGAATGGTAAAGTTTACCAGAGGGATTACATTTTAGATGGAAGAGGAATGTTGTCGGCAGTGGGTAAACTGAATGAGAAAGATGAGAAAGTTGGACCCTGGATATATTTTTATTCATCGGGGAAAGTGGCGGCTAAAACTAATTACAATGATGAAGGAAAACTACAAGGTGAAAACTTTTGGTATGATGAAGATGGTGTTTTAAAGGAATCTGGTGTTTATGAAGACGGTAAATTAAATGGTTTTGGTTTTTATGCTCGTAAGGACGGTACACCAAGTTATGATGGAGAGTTTCAAGATAATGAGTTGAATGGTGAAGTAAAGATTTATGATAATAAAGGGATTATTAGTCAAATAAAAGTATTCAAAAATAATGAGGCCAATGGGCCATTGCAGGAGTTCTACACTACTGGTCAAAAGGCTTCAGAAGTGAATTTAATTGACGGCGAAAGGGATGGTGAATTTGTTGTGTTGAGTCCTGAAGGAGATACGATTAGAAAAAGAATTTATAGCAGAGGAAAGGCAATAGGTGATTATGTTGAATATCACTCTAATGGAAAAATTGCTGTCGAAGGTCAGTTTAAAGGTGGAGATAAGTCGGGCGATTGGAAAAGTTACTTTTATGATGGTGCTGTGGCATACATATACAGTTACAAAAATGACAAATTGCATGGTGATTATATAGAGTTTGATGCTAATGGGGACACAATGGTTTTTTGCCAATACGCTAATGGCAACTTACATGGTGTTTATAAAGATTATGGTTTTGAAAATAAAGTTTTGTGGGAGCATTATTATAAGAATGGAAAGTTTAAAAAGTATAACAACTACAACGATAAAGGAGAAATTATATCAAAAGGAAAAAAGAATTATCAACTAAATGATCGATTTGGCTTTAAGTACATTGTTGGATCGAAGAAGGGAAATAATTATCACGGACCGTATACTTTGTATTGGAAAAATGGACAAGTAAAAGAGCAGTATACTTATGAAAAAGGAATTCTTCAAGGTGAGGGAAAAGAGTTTTTCGATTGGGGAGGCATTTCTGTTGAATCATATTATTTGAACGGAGAACTTCATGGGCTTTATAAATCATACTATGATAATGCTACTTTGTATGCTGAAGGACACTACCAAAATGGAGAGCAGGTTGGAGAGTGGAAGTATTATCACCCAAATGGCGAATTAAGTGAAATTCAATGGCGTAGCAATGGTGAAATAATAGGTAATTTACAAGATTTTGCAATCGACGGGAAGAAGAGAGCCAACTACTTTTATAAAGGCTCTGTTCAATATAAAACAGAAGTTATTGATACTACTGGGGAAGTTGTGTGTAAAATTAAAACACCCGCTGGAAAAGGTGCATATAACTTTTTAAGTGTTACTGGAAATAAGTTCTTAGTTTCAAATTTAGATGGTGGTGAACATCATGGAAAAAAGGAGTTTTATTATCCAAATGGAAAATTAATTCAGTCATTCACTCAAAATCACGGAGAGGATCACGGACCATTTGTAAGTTATTACCCTGATGGTAAAACAATGGGTAAAGGTGTTTATTCTTATGGCAAAAAAGATGGGGAATGGAAGCATTTTTACCACAATGGAAAAATGTCCTCAAAAGCTGTATATGAAAAAGGAATAGTTATAGATTCCCTAACCAGATATTTTATTGACGGTGGAATTAAGGAAGTTGAATATTACGATAAAAACGGAACTTTAACAGGAACCAATTACTTTCATCCTTCGGGAGTTGTAAATAGTAATGCACCTGAAAATCATGGTTTTACTCATGGAACTTTTGAAAACCATGATGCTTTTGGAGAAGTGGTAATTAGCAGAACTTTTAATGGTGGAGAATGTGTTTCATACGGTTACGAAAAAGATGGCAAGCTAATTGAACCAATTCAAATAAATGGTAACGGTTTAATTATAACGTATTATAATAACGGTCAGTTAGGTTCAGAATATGCTATGAAAAATGGTTTATACGAGGGGCCATATAAACGATTACATAGTAATGGTAAGCCTTGGGTTGAAGCTAATTATTTGCATGATAAAATAGATGGAAATTACAAAGCTTACTATGAAAATGGACAGGTTAGATTTGATGCCGATTACCATTTTGGAAGATTAAATGGGAAATTAAAGAAATATAGTAAGAAGGGTGTTTTATTGTTGGAAGAGAGTTATGTTGAGGGAGTTATGCATGGAGATGCAAAATATTATGATCAAAACGGTAAACTTCTTTACACTTTAACGTACAACGACGACGTTGTAATTGCGATGAAGTAAACTTCATATAGTTTAATTGGGTGTGAGTAATATGAGATTAGAGTTTAAATTTTTATTGTCGATTTTTTGCGTTACAATTTTTGGTAGCGTTTATGGTGGGGAGGAAACACCAAGTTTCGAGGAATTGAAAGAAAGATATAAAGATGAGCATGCTGTTTATTTATATGAGAAAGAGCATGTTACTATAAAAACTAAAGGTAATTCCTATGAAATCTATAACGACGTTAATTGGGAAATTCTGTATTTGACCGATAAAGCCAGAGCCTACGGCGACCAATCTATTCAATATTCAAAATTTTCGGAAATTCAAGACATTAATGCTTATGCGTACCTTCCTAAAAATGGAGACCCATCCAAATTAAAGAAGGTAAAAGTAACCGACTTTAAAACAGAAGATGTTTACGATGGAAGTTACTTTTATCATGACAATAAGCAAAAATCTTTTAAGTTTCCTGGTTCTGATCCTGGAACAAAAATCAACCTCTCATATCGTGAAGTAATAAAAAACCCACGTTTTTTAGGTAGCTCTTTTTTAGTTAGTTATTTACCAACTTTAAATTCAGAGTACAGTATTTCTTACCCTTCTAATGTGGATGTGAAATTCAAGCTTTTTAATACAGAGAAAATTGATGTAAAACACACCAAAGAAGTTAATGGAAATACAACCACTTTAACATGGAAAGTTGCTAATCAAGATGCATATGAATCATATCCAGGTGCACCCAATTTGAGATATTATACACCTCATATTGTTGCTTATATTGGAGAGATAAGATTAAAAGATAATACGGTTTCTGTGTTGCCCAATTTGGATGGTTTATACAATTGGTATTATTCTTTAATTAAAGATGTTAATGCTGAAGAGGATTCCACTTTAAAGGCTATTACTCAAGATTTGGTTGAAGATCTTCCTGGTAAAGATGAAAAAGCAAGAGCTATTTTTAATTGGGTTCAGGATAATATTAAATACGTTGCTTTTGAAGACGGTATGGGTGGTTTTATTCCAAGACCTGCAGCAAGTGTTTGCCGAAAAAGATATGGGGATTGCAAGGATATGGCGAGTATTATTACCGACATGATGAAATACGCAGGAGTTGAAGCAAATATTACTTGGGTAGGTAGTGATGAATTGCCATATGATTATACCGAAATAGCAACGCCTGTAGTTGATAATCATATGATTGCATCTTATCGAAACGAAAAGGATGAGGTAGTAATTTTAGATGCTGTGGGTTCATATACGCCATATGGTTATCCAACCGATTTTATTCAAGGAAAACAGGCGTTAATTTCAAAAGGCGAGGGCAAATATGAAGTTTACAGAATTCCAGTTGTTGATAAGGAAAAGAATAGAGAAGTTGATTTTGTTTCAATGCGATTGGAAGGTGAAAAGCTAGTGGGAACAGGTAAAATTGAAGCGGCTGGTTATAATAAGTTTAATTATGTATACAAGTTAGCTAACATGAGTAACGATGAAGATCGAAGAAATTATGTTGAGTCTTATTTAGAAAAAGGTAACAACAAGTTTCGTGTTGATGAATCAAGCTTTATAGGTTTGCACAACAGAGATACTACCTTAACTATTAATTACAAATTTAACCTTGAAGACTATAGTAAAACGGTTGAGGAAGAGACTTATGTTAACCTGAATTTAGACCGAGATTTTAAGAATAGTAAATTGGATATTGAGGATAGAAATGGAATAGCTAGAAAATTTAATCACAAACTGGATAGACGATATAGGGTTGAATTTGAAATTCCAAAGGGTTCCAAGGTAGAGTACGTTCCCGAAGATGTTGAGTTTAAAAATGACTTGTTTGGATTTTCAATTAAATATGAAAAGTCAAACGATAAAATCATCTTAAATAAATCCATTTACGTTGATACCATTTTAATTGAAGAGTCTCAATTTGAAGAGTGGAATAAAATGGTGAAAAAACTAAAAAAAGCTTACAAAGAGGTTGTAATTGTAAAAAAGAAGTAAGTTAAATACTTAGAATTGTTATGAAGATTAAATCAATAATATTCGCTGCATTATTTGGAATGGCGGCTCCAATTTTTGCTCAAATTGAAGGTACAGCAATGCCCTTTAATGAAGATTTTTGGGAAGAAACCCCAACATTAACGGAATTAACAGAAGATGAAAAACAAAGCAATGCGGTGTTTTTAGCTGATATTCAAGTCATAAATTATGAATATGGGTCTTTTGTAAATCCAATTACAGGTCAAATGATGGATGACCGATTGATTGAGGAAAATTTACATTACAAAAGAATTCGCTTGAATAACGATAAAGCTGTTGAACGATTCAATAAAGTCTTTATTTCCACCGCTGGAGGTAAGAAAGTGACAAACTTAAAAGCCCGCGCAATTACTAAAGATGGTAAGCTAATTGAGTTTGATGATAGCAATAAAAAAGAAGTGGAGAACTATGAAAACTATGGCCCATTTACAATTTTCGCGCTGGAAGGAATAGAAGTAGGTTCTGAAATTGAGTATACATATACAACTAAAGAGTTAGCTTATTCATTTTACTTTTCTTGTAATGTTCAGGATGATTATCCAAAAAGAAATTTTCACTACGAAATTAATTCTCCTGAGGCATTAGTTTTTAAAATGAAAAGCTATAATGGGCTTCCTGAAATGATTAATGATACTTCGGCTCTTCAAAAGGAAATCAATCGTTATGTGTTAAAATTACCAAAGGTTGAAAAGTTTAAGGAAGAGGATTATTCAAAAGATAATTCGTTAAAGCAAAGAATAGAGGTTAAGCTTTTTGAAAATAAAGCAGCGAATAAAAGAAATTTTTATAGCTATAGCGAGGCCGCTACAGAGTACTCTAAGGTAATTTATGGAGGAAAAAGTGAAAAGGATATTAAGAAAGAAGCAAAGGCTATTAAAGGATTAATTAAATCTCAAAAATGGGATAAAATAAAAGATAAGAAAGATCAAATTATCGCCATTGAACATTATTTGAAATCAAAGTTTGATTTTGGTCAAACAGGCAAATATTACATTCATGAGCCAGTAAAACAAAAAGTTTACAGCAAACAAAATGCGGTAAGAATTTATGCTCACATTTTTGAGCAATTGGAAATTGATCATCAAGTGGTATTAACGTGCAGCCGTTTTGATGGTGAATTTGACGAAGATTTCGAAACATATAATTATTTGGAAACCTATTTGTTTTATTTCCCAAAGTTGGATCAATTCATGTCGCCAATGGATGTTTATGTTCGTTTTGGGCTAATTCCAAGCGCTTATGCTTATACAAAGGGTCTGTTTTTAAAGACGGTTAAAATTGGGGGAATTCGTTCGGCGTATCCAGAGGTTAAAGAAATTCCAGGAACAATGACTAAGGTTAACTATGATAATTTTACTGCCGACATTGATTTTGAAGAAGATTTTGAAAAAGTAAAAGCTCATGTAAAACATGAAGCAAGCGGATATAGCGCGGCATATTTGCGTCCGGTAATGAGTATGATTGATAATGAGGAAAAGAAAAATGAGATTCTTGAGGATCGATTAAAGTCTTTTGCTGAAGATGCTGAGGTAACCAATATTACTTCTGCTAACGAAGAAATGAAAGGGTATATGCTGGAGAAACCATACATTTTTGAAGGGGATGTTTCATCAAGTGCATTAATTGAAAAGGCTGGAAAAAAGTATCTGTTTAAGCTCGGGCAAGTAATTGGCGCTCAAGTTGAGATGTATCAAGATACTGCTCGAAAGTTTCCCGTAGAAAACTCATACAATCATGGCTATTTGAGAACATTAAAAATAAAATTTCCAGAAGGTTATAAAATCACCAATTTAGAAGATTTAAATATGGATTTCTCTTCATCAAAAGACGGTGAAAAAACCATGGAATTCACTAGTAAATATGAATTAGACGGTAATTTACTTACGGTAATTTGCAACGAATATTACGATGAGATTTCTGTTCCTTTAGAGCGTTATGAAGAATTCAGAACAGTAATTAACGCCGCTGCTGACTTTAATAAAATCACACTTGTTTTCGAGGAAGAGTAATTCTTTTCATGCGGTATTTGTTGCATTGTCCGTGGAATCTGAAAATGAGATCATTTACTTCTTAATTGATTGATGATTAGCAATTTTTCTATTAAGTAAAAAGCGTTTCCTTTCTGTAAAATTTAGTCATTACGTCTGTAGTGGCCTATGAGAATAGGCCTTGATTCATTGCGTCAAGTTATCCCTGCTATGATTTGTATTATGTTTCTTGTTATGGCCTATTCTCATAGGCCACTACAGACGTAATAATTTCAAAAATTATTTTTTCCAGATAACAATTAAGTTGTTGCAATATTTTCAAGCTAAATGAGATTGTTTTTTTTCTCAGCAATCTTATAAAAAGGTTCTCATAAAACACATCAATACTCCAAAACCCTAGCTTTATGATAAAGTAATCTCGTATTGGCTTTATCCAAATTAGGTTGCCATCCAATGTAATATTTTGTGATTGGCGAAAGCATTAATTTATCGATGTTTTTATGAGTGATGCGCATGATTTCGTTGGGGAAGATTTCCTCAATTTCTTTGTAATTAAAATTGGGAAAGTTTTGATTCGGGTATAAATCTACCGCCCCATATAAATGAAGATATTCGTGCGCTAAAGTTGCTGGGTTTTTATCCGTCATAATACTATATTCTGGTTTTAATCCATTGTAACCCGAATTGTAAGTAGCAGACGAAAGAGAGTGAAAGAAACCATTTACGAAAATCATAACCGAAATATTATCGCTTTTGTATTCATCCTGCAAAGCAAGAATTAAGTTTTCCATGCTTTTTATTTTCATTCGAGTTCCTGTGTTGGTAGAGTTCATTTTTATTTTTTTGCCAACATATTTTGCCACTTGATCACTCCAGTGATTAAGTCGAGAGTTGAATTTTTTATTTGTTTTTTTGGTTTGAGAAAAAGTAAGGTTTTTTTCAAGGGCAAAATAAGTTCCTGTTCTTCTTTCTTGAAATGAAATTTTGTTTCCATCCATGTGCTGAATGGTTTTAATTTTTAAATCTCTCCCAGCTAGTTTCGCTTGACTTTGTATCCAGTCTGTCGCCTTTTTCAAGGAATCTAAAGTTGATTTTACAGCAAATTCTGTCCACGGATGAAAGTTCTTAGCATCAACAAAAATCGCGTAGATAATTGCAGAGTCTTTGAGTTGCTTGCAAACATTCAAATCCTTTGATTGAGCAACAATATCACAAGAATTGTACGCAACGGAATAGTGAATTTGGCAAGAGTAAACAGTGAATAAAACTACAAGTAATAAAAACAGCTTTTTCATAAGGTCTTTTTTATTGTAATTCCAAAACCCTGAAAAAGTAACTGTATTTTATGAAGTTTTTTTGAATCCCGAATGATCAAGTTAACCCAAGTTAAGCACAATAGGATGCTCATTTTTTGTAAAATTGGCCATGAAACTTCCCAAATGTTGAGGTAAAAAATGGTATTGTAAAAAGTTAAAATTGAAAAGGAGATCAATCCCAGAATTGGTTTGAAAATACTCCAATTTTTTAAGGTTTCAATAGCCGTAAAACTTATTGGAATAATTCCGATAATAGATGCAGTCAAGATAAATTCATCATGTAAATCAGTAAAAATAAATAGGGTGAAAATCGCTGCAATAGCGCTGGTTATTTTGACAAGTAATTTTTTAGGTTTTGACCAATTTGTTTGGTTAGCAAACCAAATGAAAAATGAGTTTATTACAATTGAAATATTAATCAAAGCTATTAAAGCGAAGATTGCTCCGTCATTGTCTATCGGTTCACATACAATTTGCGTCTGCATTAAATCGCAGAAGAAATGCTTTGTTGGATTGAATCTCAAGAAAGTAGAAAAGAACAAATAGAATTGTAGATATTTGAATTACTCTCTTCAAAAGAAATGAGATTACTACGTCGTGCCTCCTCGCAATGACGTGTGATTTTTATTCTTACTTAGAGTTCGTCATCGCGAGGAAGGATGACGCGGCGATCTCATATTTAATCCTGATTACAAAACTATGTTTACAATCTTTTTAGGAACAACAATGATTTTTTTCGGCGCTTTACCTTCTAACCATTTTTGTGAATCCTCATGGGCTAAAACTTCTTTCTCTATTTCAGCCTTATCCATATCTAATGGAAATTCCAATTTAAATCTCATTTTCCCATTAAATGAAATTGGATAAGTGTGTGAGCTTTCAACTAAAAACGAAGGATTGAATTCTGGGAATGAAGCGTTTGTTACACTTCCTTCTTCATCTAATTTACTCCATAATTCTTCTGCAATGAAAGGCGCGTATGGTGAAACAACAATGGCTAATTCACGCAATACTACTTTTTTATTGCATTTTAATTTCTGTAATTCATTTACACAAACCATGAATGCCGAAACAGATGTGTTGAATGAGAAGTTCTCAATATCCTCCTGAACCTTTTTTATTAGCGTGTGAAGAACTTTCATCTCTTCTTTTGAACCTTCTCCTTCTGAAACTGAGAAGTTTCCGTCAGCGTCATGATATAAGTTCCAGAACTTTCTTATAAATCTGCTAACTCCATCAATCCCTTTTGTACTCCAAGGTTTTGCTTGTTCAAGCGGTCCAAGGAACATTTCATATAGTCTTAATACATCAGCACCATGCTCTAATACAATATCGTCTGGGTTAACGACATTGAATTTAGATTTAGACATTTTTTCAACTTCTTCACCACAGATATATTTTCCGTCTTCTAATTCAAATTCCGCATTAGCAAAATCAGCTCTCCAGGCTTTAAAAGCTTCAATATCTAATTCGTCATTTTTAACAATGTTTACGTCAACGTGAACAGGAGTTGTATCGTATTGATCTTTTAATCCTTTTGAAACGAATTTGTTAGTTCCATTTATCCTGTAAGCAAAGTTAGAAGTCCCTAAAATCATTCCTTGATTAATTAACTTCTTGAATGGCTCTTCAAATCCGATATAACCTAAATCGAACAATACTTTACACCAAAATCTAGAATACAATAAGTGACCAGTAGCATGCTCCGTTCCTCCAATATATAAGTCAACTTGATTCCAGTAATCTGTCGCTTCTCTAGATGCAAAAGTCCCATCATTTTGAGGATCCATATATCTTAAATAGTACCACGATGAACCAGCCCAACCAGGCATTGTACTTAATTCGTAATGGTCACCATTTTCCGGCTTCCAATTTTTAGCTCTTCCCAATGGCGGGTCACCATCTTCAGTTGGTAAATATTCATCAACTTCAGGAAGTGTAAGTGGGTATTTCGATTCATCCAATAGTTTTGGAATTCCGTTTTCGAAATACATTGGGATTGGTTCACCCCAATATCTTTGTCTACCAAAAATAGCGTCTCTTAATCGGTAGTTTGTTTTACCTTTTCCTAATCCTTCAGATTCGATTTTCCAGATCGCAGTTTTCATAGCCTGCTTAACCTTTAAACCATCTAAAAAGTCGGAATTAATCATAATTCCAGATTTTGCTTCGTAAGCTTCTTCTTCAATATTTCCACCCTCGATAACAGGAAGAATTGGTAAATCGAATTGCTTAGCAAAAGCATAATCACGAGAATCATGTGCAGCAACAGCCATAACTGCACCTGTTCCATATCCAGCTAAAATGTAGTCACCAATCCAAATTGGAATTTCTTTTCCTGTGAATGGATGAATAGCACATGAACCAGTGAAAACACCCGTAACATTTTTCACGTCGGCCATTCTCTCTCTTTCACTTTTATTTTTGGCACTAGTTACGTATTCCTCAACTGCAGCTTTTTGCTCATCAGAAGTTAATTTTTCAACATATTCATGCTCTGGTGCGATTACCATAAATGAAACACCAAAAATCGTATCAGGACGAGTGGTGAATACCTCAAGGTCTAATTTTGAATTTTGAATTTTGAATTTTAAACTAGCTCCGGTTGACTTTCCAATCCAGTTTCTTTGCATCTCTTTAAGAGAATCAGTCCAATCAATTTCTTCTAAACCTTGAAGAAGGCGCTCCGCGTATGCAGAGATTCTTAAACTCCACTGAAGCATCAATTTTCTTTCAACTGGGTGACCACCTCTTTCCGATAAGCCATTTATAACTTCATCATTTGCTAATACAGTTCCCAATGCTGGACACCAGTTAACCATCGATTCGCTTAAGTAGGCTAATCGGTAGTTTAAAAGAATATCCGATTGTTCTTTTTCGGATTTTGAAGCCCATTCTTGAGCTGTAAAAATTGGCGTTTCCGCACAAGCAGCATCAATACTTGCATTTCCTCCATTTTCGAAAATCATGATCAAGTTGTCAATACTTTCAGCTTTTTGACTTTGATTATTGTACCAAGATTTGAATAACTGAGCGAAAATCCATTGAGTCCATTTGTAATATTCTGGCTCACAGGTTCTAATTTCTCTATCCCAATCGAATGAGAAACCAATTTTATCCAATTGTTCACGATAGCGGGCCAAGTTAGCGTCCGTTGTGATTTTAGGGTGTTGACCAGTTTGGATAGCATATTGTTCTGCTGGTAATCCAAAAGCATCATAACCCATTGGGTGAAGTACATTAAAACCTTTCAATTTTTTAAATCGAGCATATATATCTGAAGCGATATAACCAAGCGGATGACCAACGTGTAAACCAGCACCTGAAGGATAAGGAAACATGTCCAAAACATAGCATTTTGGTTTTTCCGATTCGTTTAACGTTTTGTAGGTTTTTTCCTCAGCCCACTTTTCTCTCCACTTTTTCTCTACCTCAATAAAATTGTAATCCATAATAATGTACTTAAGCCTTGCAAAAGTAGTGATTTGGTTAATTACCTTTGCAAAAAAGCGATTATGAAAAAGATATTGATTGCCTTACTGTCTGTTACTTTAATTTCCTGTACAGAATTATTTCATGTTTTAAATGAAGTATCCAAAGCTCAAGAAGCAATTGTTACAGATTTAGATATTGCAAATGGTTTAAAAGAAGCATTAAATAAAGGAGTAACAAAAGAAGTACAAAAGCTAACAACAACTGATGGGTTTTTAGGAAATTCTTTGGTGAAAATTCCATTTCCATCAGAATTGTCGAATGTTGAAAGTAAGTTGAGATCTCTAGGTTTAGGTGTATTACCAGATAAAGGTTTAGAGTTAATGAATAGGGCTGCAGAGGACGCTGTGAAAGAAGCAACACCGATTTTCATTTCAGCTATTCAAAACATGTCTTTTGCTGATGCCCGAAATATTTTAATGGGAAATGATAGCTCTGCTACAGCATATTTAGAGTCTACAACCAGAGATTCTCTCTACAATAAATTTTATCCTGTAATGGCCAATTCATTTGGTAAAGTTGGCGCAGATAAAGCTTGGTCTGATTTAACTACTACTTACAATAAGATTCCATTTGTAACCAAGATGAACACAGACATAAAAGACTATGCAACTCAAAAGGCGTTAAATGGAGTTTTTAAAATGATAACGATTGAAGAAAAAGAAATCAGAAATAATCTTCAAGAAAGAACATCAGACCTATTAAAAAAGGTGTTTGCACTGCAGGATAAACAGTAATAGAAATTTATAATTGGTCGAAGAAAAAACTTTTTTCATCGATAATTGTAACATTTTGAGGAGTTTAGCGTTTAGCTTTATAGTGTTACTTAATAAATTGTTTCTTCTAACAAATCCTGACAGATAAACTGGAGAACAAAAATATACAGGCCGGCTTGATTACCCGGCCTTTATTTTTTCTAAGAATTCCTAATTAATTATTTGAAAAGTGTTGTTTTATCCAGGTATTGAATAAGAACGGCACGGTATTTTCCTTTGAAAACAAATAAGCTTCCTGCCGCTGCACCAATTACGCCAAATTTATCTAAGGCTTCTTTAATATGCTCAGAAGATCCTGCTCCTCCCATTATAGTAAGAGGAACGGAAATTTGATTCCTGATGCTATCGAAAAGCTTAAAATCATAACCCTTCATAGTTCCCTCTTGGTCTATAGAATTGATTACAATTTCACCAACACCGATCTCCTCCATCTTTTTGGCAAAATCAACAGGATTCAAACCAGTTGATTTTTTACCGTTATGAGTGAAGACTTCGTATTTACCAAAAATTCCTTTTTTCTTAACGTCGATAACAACAACTACACTTTGAACCCCAACTTCTTGTCCGATTGCCTTAATCAATTCTGGGTTTTCAACCGCTGCTGCACTTAGCGCAACTTTTTCCGCTCCGAGTTTTACAATTTCTTTAGCTTGTTCAGGAGTTGTAACACCGCCACCGTAACAGAAAGGCATTCTACACTCTGTAGCCAAGTTTTTTATCATTTGGAAATTGGGCTCGCGTTTTTCAACAGTTGCATCAATATCCAAGACAATTAATTCATCAACTTCCTTTTCATTGAAAATTTTAACAGCATTAATAGGATCTCCAACATACTTAGGATCCTTAAAGTTGACGGTCTTCACCAAGCCTTTATTATGAACCAATAAACATGGGATTATTCTTGATCTTAACATAATTATAGGTTGGCAAAGTTTTTCAATAATTGTACTCCATTACTGTGGCTTTTTTCCGGATGGAATTGCACCCCAAAAATATTATCGTGGTTAACAGCCGATGTGTATCTATCTCCATAAACTGTGGAAGTTAAAATATCATCCTGATTGTTGCACGAGAAGTAATAAGTATGTAGAAAGTAGAATCCTTTTTCAGGCTCTAATTCAGCCAGTATTGGACTTTCTTTTTCGGCCTGGAATGTATTCCAACCCATGTGTGGCAAGTGTGGTTTTTGTGTAAGCTTTGAAACGTCAAACTTCTTCACCTCAGCATCAATCCAACCCAATCCGTTTAATTCTCCTTCGTCACTTCTTTTGGACAAGATTTGCATTCCAACACAAATCCCAATTACTGGAACTTTGTTTTCTAAAACTTGCTTATTTAAAGCCTCTATCATTCCGGAATCTCTTAAGATTCGCATCGTTTCGTCAAACGCACCAACACCTGGAAGAATAAGTTTTTTTGCTTGTAAAATTTCATCTGGAGTAGTAGCGACTTCACATTCTATATTAAGCCTTTTATAAATATTTTTAAAAGCTTCAATATTTCCTGATCCGTAATCAACAATGGTTATCATCTTTTTCCACCCTTTTCTAATCCAACTATTCTCATAACTTTAGCACCAATAGAGTAAATACTTTCTTGCGATTTAAATTCGCTATTTTTTCTATTCGGCTGATCCATATAACCTTGAAGCTCCTCAACAGTAATTCCAAGCTTAGTGGCAATATATTCAAAGTCTTCTTTAATCGTTTCTGGGTTATAAGCTGGAGATTTTAATTTTTCTAGAGCTTCTTCTCTAGTCATTTGCCCTGTTAGGATTAAACTAGAATATTGAACTTTTCTCGTATCATATCCAAATTTTTCGGGTAACCAATAAGACTCGTAAAATCTTGTAAATCTGGATTCAAAATGCTTTTGAGGATATCTTTGATACCCGTATTCATCTACTAGGAATTGAGTAGCTGCCTCTTTATCATATTCCATGAAATCTAGAGGGCGAATTAACTTTATTCCTTTTACACATGGTAGATATACCTTATGCCACAGGATATTGGTGATCGGGAAATTTTTAAGTTTTCCTGTTCCGTATTGCTTATAAATATCTTTTAACTGAATAGAGTCGGATTGGTAATACATCCATTCCAAAGGGTTTCTAACACACTCGGTAGAGTAATTTCCGCCAGTTAGGATGTATTTTACATTGTGTTCGTTGGCGAACTTATACATTGTTGCAAAAAAGCTATGATCCTGAGGAGTATCAATGTTAGAAACCCCGGCTTTGAAGTAAGCTAATTGAAGATCCTTCATTTCCTCCCAATCGATAACTTCGGTATATAAATCCAGACCAAGTTGGTCGACCATTTTTTCAATGTTGTTTACCGCTTCTTGTGAGTTCCATCCCGCATCAACATGGAAAACTAATGGTCGAAGTCCTAATTTTTTAACGGCTAAATAAAGTAAGTAAGAACTATCAATTCCTCCACTCATCCCCATAATACAATCGAAATCTTTCCCTTTTCCAGCCTTTTTAATCTTTTCTACAATAGCTTTAATTTCGGCCTCACCTCTTTCGTCTGTATGCCAATTAGGCTCAATATCTTTGAAATAAGTATTACAGTGATCACAAACACCATTTTCGTCGAATACGATATTACTATCAGTCGTATCCATTACGCAATTTGCGCACTCTTGATATTCTCTTTTATCACTCATATTTATTATTCTCTCATTCTAATTAATTTGGCAGGTACTCCGCCAACAATTGCGTTTTTTTCAACGTCCTTAGTTACAACACTACTTGCTGCAACAACTGCCCCTTCTCCAATTCTTACTCCGGCGGTAATTACACAATTTGCTCCAATCCACACGTCTTTTTCGATGTGAATTGGTTTATGATCATCGCCTGAAACAGGAAAAGCTTCACCAACTGCAGGTATACTGTGATTGGTGGAAATAATTTGAGTACGATATCCAATTAAAGTTCTTTCTCCAATGAATACACCACCTGAAGAGTTTATTAATACATCCTTTGCAAGATCTACTTCGTCTTCGATAATCAAGTTGCGGCCAGGAGCAATCCAAACACCTGGGTAGATATGAACACCTTTTCCAATTTTAGCGCCCATTATTTGAAGAAGGGTTTTCTTTAAAAAAATAAACAACCTGTAACGAGGAAGCGCAAATACAGCATTCATTACAGCTTCGTATGATATGACTATAAATGACTTAAGCTGACTCATATATTTTTTTAAGATAATCTAACTCCATTTTCGATTTTTCGGCAATGTCGGGGAAAGCATTTAGTTTAGTTGATTGCTTTTGTTTCAAGTCCTCAGTTTTGCCTTTGTCAAACAGTAAAGTTAAAACCTTATTTGAAATATCTGAAATATTATTAATATCTACATACATAGCAGCATCACCACATATGGATTTTGCCCAATCCAGATCAGAAATTACTAGTGGTTTTTTATAATAATAAGCTTCGATAATGTTATTGCTAAAGCTTTCTAGTTTACTTAGTAAAAAAACAAAATCTATTTTAGAAAATAAGGATGGTAATTGACTTTTAGGTACACTTCCTACGAGCTGAATGTAATTTGCAACACCAAATTGATCAACCAGTTTTTTAAATTCTAAATATTCAACCGAATCATCTGTTGAGGTGGAAATTACAAACTTAAAATTGACCCCCTTTTCTTTAAACTTTTGTGCTATTTCAGGAATAAGCATAAAGTTTTTATTTCGTTGCCAACCGCATAAAAATAACCCTCGATGTTCTTCGGGGTTTTGAGTAAGCTGACTAAAATCCTCACTTTCTTCAGGTTGGCTAAAAGAAGGTGGGATGTAACAGGTATGTTTAAGTTGGAATAACTTTTTACCTCGTTCTTCCATTTCATGGTTTTCAAATATGATTGCTTTCGCTCTCTTTAAACCCCATATCCTATAACGATCGATTAAGTGTTTTTTAAGTTTATTTACACCTTTAAACTCTTTCCAAAAATCAATTTCTGGGAAGTATAGGTTGGAATCAGCCGATCCAGAAACTTGCTTGATACTTTTCGGATAAAGACCAATTCCGAAGTAAGTATATATAATGTCTATTTTATATTTTTTAATGATGCTTTTTCCTCTAAAGAATTCAGTCACCATTCTTACAATCGGATTGTCGCTTACAACGATGATTTCTTGATTGTTTTTTTCTAAAAAGGGTTTAATTTGAGAAGATGCAGAAACAGCAAATACAAACTCAAAGCCTTGAGGTTTTTCTTTTATAATTTGTTGGAGAAAATTAAGCGCAACATTTTGTCCACCTCCTTTTTTAAGCGTCGCAACATTTACTAGTACCTTAATCATGTCCTTCAAAAAAGTTTATATATTCTTTAGATATTGCTGTATTATTTAAGGTTTTTGCAATTTCTTGAGCCTTTTTCCCAATAGTTGTGCGAAGATCATCATTTAGCATTAAATCTTTTAAGTTTTTTGCTAATAGATTTTCATCTCCTTCAGGTATTAAAAAACCGTTTTCTTTATTTATTAAATCTCGAGGCCCCGCATTACAATCGAAACTGATACAGGGTAAACCTGCAACCATCGCTTCTGCAAGTGCGTTAGGAAATCCCTCAGATGAAGAAGTAAAAGCGAAGATGCTTGATTTTTCCAACCAAGAATTAACATTTTTAACTGCACCAGGTAAAGTGACTTTATCGCTAATATTTAGTTGTTCAGCTAAGTTTTTTAAACTATCCATTTCAGGTCCTTCCCCTAAAATGACTAATCGCCAACCTTTTTGCATTGATTTAGAAAATGCTCTCAACAAGTAATCATGTCCTTTTAACTTGACTAATCTTCCAACTGAAATTATGATTTTTTCTTTCGGCAGATTTTCTTTTATAAATGGAGGTATTGGATTTAAAATTACTTTGATATTATTTATTGGTCCAACAATGTCTTCCATCACCTTTTTTGCTAGACTAGTTTGTGATATAATTCCGGTTGCTTTTGGATAGAGTTTTTTACGAAGAAACGATTGAACAAAAGGTAATTCTTTTAATGGATTACTTCTGTCTGAGACAAATACTTTTACTCCAGTATTTTTTGCTGCCAAAATAGCCAGAATGTTATATTTTACCATAAAACTCAATAAAACATCTGGTTTTTCCGAAAGAAGAAAATCGTTTAGTGATTTTACGGTTTTGAGTTGATTTAGAACTCTTTGAACGGGACCACTATTTTCAAAATTTAAGCACGATACTTTTATCCTTTTATCCAAATCGAAAAATATTGGGCGATCTACCAATGTAATGATAACAACATCATGCCCAAGTTGAACAAATTCATTGGCTAAAACAGACATAACTCTTTCGGCACCTCCTTGCTCTAATGATGCTGAGAATAAGCAGATTTTCATGTTATATTTTTTTGGCGCTTGGATTAACGGATAAATAACAAATGATCCCGAGGGTTAAATATATTGATCGAGTATCGAAAAGAGTATTCAAAAAGAAGCCATAAATTATAATGTAGGTGAGGAAACAAAGTGATGCTGTAAAATAGAAGGGTTCCACAAAATAGAATTTTACTGTTTGATTGAGTAGTAACACCAGAAAAATTATGTAAAGCACTAAAAATATGGCACCTCCTTGATATAAAAGTTCTAAATAATGGTTGTGAGCACTACCTTTCAGTATTCCTGCTTCCATGTCCGCATTTTGTACACCAAATCCGTGCCCTAAAAATGGCTTTTTTTCTATTTCATTTTTAAATATTTTTTGATATTTCTCCCTTACCAGCATGGAGTTTTCTTTGTCTAATTGATCTAACTTTTCCCCAATGTTCATAAAAAACTCAATTCTTGTTACAAGGTTTTTATAGTCAGCATTATATATTAAGGAAGAATTCAAAAATAAGGTAACCAATAAGGTGATTCCACCTACGGTGATAAGAATAATTCTAGTTATTTGGCCTCGAATTTTAAATGCTTGAAATTTAGGAATTATAAATATTGTAAAAACCTGAACAAAACCTACAATCGAAATAACCGCCAAAGATGTTCTGGAGGCAGATGCAATAACGGTAATTAAACAAGGAAGAAAAAATAGCTTTATATTTTTTTCTTTGTATAGAAAAATTGAAAGGATGTATAAATTTACAGTTGCCGCTCCTAGGTTATTGGGTTGTAAATAAAAAGCAATTGCCCTTCCTCTATAACCTAATACATCATCATTGATAACATCTGCGAAGCCTTGGAAAAATTTTCCGGAGAAAATACTAAAAAGTCCAAAGACTAAATTGAAGTAAACACCTATTAAAAGGAATCGCCTGTATTTTTTTAGAATTTCAAAATTTTGAAAAGTAAATAAAGCGATAGCCAAATAGAAAAATTGTAAAATAACCTTGTTAAAGTCTGCTCTCAGATTAAGAACAAAAGATAAAATTGGTCCCAAAACTAAAATTAGAATAAGTCCGAGGCCAACATACGATTTACAAAATTCTGCAACTTTCTTTAAATTTTGTGTCCCTAAAAAAAGGAACGTTGCGAAGAACCCTAGTGTAATTACAAATACAGGTAAGCCGGAGTATTTTGCAAAAACAACGTATGTGCAGGTTACTAAGACAAAACCTAAAAAACCAACCAGAATATTTCGAATTTTTGAAAAAGAAATCAAAGAGTAGAATATTTACGTCAAAATTCAACCATTATTTTCAAATCAAAAAACTTTTTGGAGTAAAGTTATAGTTGAACTTGTATCTTAATTTATATTTGACAAAAATCGAGATTTATGAGTACGTTTTACGCGGTTGGAGGTGTTATTTCTGAAGCATCTAATCAAGATGTTCTTTATGAGAAAGCAGTAGTGTGTAAAGTTGATTTAACAACAAAAGCAAAAGAAATTGTGTTTTCTTGGAAAACAAGACCAGAAAATGCACCTGTTGATAAAGTTTCTTCTGTATTTAAAGCAGCTCATTTTAAATTTGATATAGCCTATTTATGTACTTTAACAGAAGTTCTAATTTGTAAAGTTCCTTCGTTTGAGGTGGTTAAGGTAATTTCATTGCCAGTTTTTAACGATTTACATTATGTTCATCCAACGAAAAATAACACTTTACTCGTTGTTTCGACTGGTTTGGATGCTGTATTTGAAATAGATTTAGAAGGTAATTTATTGAACGAATGGAGCGCTTTACAGAACAATATTTGGGATCGTTTTGATAAATCTGTTGATTATAGAAAAGTTGAGAGTACTAAACCTCATGAAAGTCACCCAAATTATTGTTTTGAATTAGATGGCGAAATTTATGCCACTCGTTTTCATCAGCATGATGCGATTTGTTTAACAGCCGATAAACCGAAATTTAATATTGAAATAGGTAGAATTCATGATGGTGTTCAAGCAAACGGAGACCTCCATTTTACTGAGGTAACAGGGCACGTAGTTAGATTTAAGGATTGTAATCCAGACAAGAAAGAAGTTTATAAATTAGGCGAGTTTTATAATATAAATAATGCTTTAGGTTGGTGTAGATCAATTGAACCTATAAATTCAAATGAAATGTTAGTTGGTTTCTCTATGTTTAGAGCCACTAATATTGTTGGTAATTTAAGGGGGTTTGTTCGTGATGTTTTTAAAGGTGAAATCCTTCCTACAAGAGTTGCGAAAATTGATTTGGATAAAAAGCTAGTTATTGACGAGGTTAAGTTAAAACCAGAATTAAATACGGTTTTTTCTATCCATTTAATTTAAGCTTACTTTTAAGCCCATTTACAAGTTCAATAACCTCTGCTTTGTGAAGCACGAGCGTATCCTTTAAAGCGATTTTTTCGGTAAAAGAAAATCTTAACGTAAATAATAACGAACAAACAAAGTAGCTGATATTCGTTGCCCAAACAGCACCGTTAATTCCATATTTAGGAATTAAAAGAAAGTTGGCTATTAGGTTTACAATCAAAGACGGTAAAGTGAAAATTAAAACATTAATTGGTTTTCCTGCCGACTCATAATAAGAGTTTAATATTTTGAAAGAGTTAAATAATACCACTCCAACTAATATATATCTGGTTACTTCGATACTTCCTTTAAAAGCAGGACCGTAAAGAGTCGTAATTATTAAATCACAGAATAGTACAATAAAACCAGAGGTGAATAACACAATGGTGTTGGAATACCTTAGTGATTTAGCTACCATTAATTTCTTTTCTTTCTTTTTCGATTTAACTTTTGATAAGATAATTAGCCCCAATATTGCAGGAGTTTGCCAAACTAATTCTGCAATTCCAACACCGTTTATATAATATCCAATGTTTGTTGATGCGACCTTAAACTCTTTCAGTAACAAAACATCAATTCTGTGATTCATTTGGATAATTGCGAACGATAAACAGAACAAAATTCCTTTTGTAATTAACCTTTTCGCAAGTTGCGAATCAAAGTTAACAAGAGAGAGGGTTGCGAATTTGGAAAGATGAATCAAGCCGCAGATAATAAAAACTAGTTCGCCAATGAACATTGAAATTAACGCTTCATTTATTCCCAGCTCAAAAAAGATTGCGAATGAAACGATAAAGATGAATTTCACTGTTGGAGGACCCCACCTATAATTGTTATAAACGGTCGTTTGACCTTCCCCTAGAAAAATACCAAAAATTGGCCGAATAGTACCAATAATTGGAATGTACATTAAAATTGCAACAAGTTGAAAGGTTGTATAATCTTTAATTGCGTCGTCAAAAAATAAAATTGAGTATACAACTAAACTCATTGTAATTGTTGATACAATGGAAATAATTAAAATTGTACTAGAGAGTTTGTTTTTGCAATAATTTTCTCCAATGAAGTAAATGCTGGATTGTCTTAATCCAAGTTCTGCAAAAGGTACTAAAAGACTAGGAATAACCAATAGTTCAGCAACAATTCCTTTTCCTTCTGGGCCAATACTTCTGGAAACGATTATACCACTTAAAAGGGAAATTACAATTGAAATTCCGCTCCCCATTAAGAATTTAAGAAATACCTTAACAGTATTATTCATTATTCAGTTTCTTTTGGTAAAAACTGATTTTTTAGTTCTTTTAACAGGATAAAAACCACATATAAGAAACCGAACAAGATTCCATTCACTATGACCAACTTAATAGGTCTAGGCTCAGTTTTTAATCGAGGTACATTTGCACCTTTAACAACTGTAAAAACAGGCGTGTCCTTTTGTAAAGTCATTTGACTAGATTCCAGTTGCATTGATAGTTGAGTGAAAACTTGATTTCTTAATTGATATTCTGATTTAAGAATTGTTCTTTGGGTATTTTGAACAGATGAAACAATGTTGATGTGCGTATCTTCAAACTTAGCTAAAGCTAATTGAGCTTCTAAAAACTTTTCTTTTTCTTCATCATAACGACTTTTCAAAAACTCATAATCAGCTTTGGCTTTTTTGATTTTGGCATTTATTATAAAATCTTGCAGCAATATTGTTGCTTTTTCAGCCAAATATGGGGCTGCAATTTTATCTGGAAACTTTACTCGAATGGTAAAAATATCGTTGAGGTCATCAACGTCTATATTCACCATAGATTGAAATTTTATCAAATTTTTATACTCGTCATTAGTATAAAGTTTTAATTCGTTTTTTTGAGCAATTTCGGATAGTTCGTCGATTGGAAGACTATCATTATCATTATTAAAACCAATTAAACCCTTTATAAATTTTCCAATCCCATTCCTCTTAAATTTTTCTTGATACTCAATGAAAGTCATCATAGTATCACTATCTACGATAGGTAGCTTAGTATTTAATAATTTATGGTTAAAATCATAACTCTCAAGAACTTTATCGTAGGTAATTGGAGGAATGTCACTATTGTCAACTCCACCAAGTGAAATTCCGGCTAGAGAGGCAAGTCCATTAAATTTACCACCAAACCCTTTAGACGCTTTATTTGGAATAATTGTTATCGACGAAGAGTAAATCTTTGGGGATATATATGCTTTTATTCCACCAAATACTGCACCAACAAACCCTAATATTATGATGGTTTTTTTCTTTGAAAGAAGAAACTTGAAAATAGCTAAATAGTTAATACTATTTTGATGAATAAATTTTTTCATATTAGTTACCAAAAGCTCCGTTAGCTAAGATGAGTAGGGTTAAAACACCTGTGATTTTTATCGTGGCATTTTCAATTACTCTGTTCCAATCAACCGATTCCCCCTTCTCTTTTTTCTGTTTTTCAGGTTTATATTCAACAACAATTTTATCTCCCGGATCTATTTTTGGTTTAATTAAGCCACCAAAAATACTTTCTTTAACCATTCCATTTGAGCTGATAACATATACCTTTTTTCTTTTAGCTCGTTCATCATATCCACCACCATACTTTTTTATGTAGAATTGTGCTCGTCTACTTCTGTGAAGAGGTGAGTTTACTATGTTTTCGTCCTGATTTACATTTTTGTATCCAATAGCGCCTGAAATAGAAACCACATTAGTGTTTTTAGGTATTGTTATAACGTCACCAGGTTTTAAAATGTAATCAAATTTTGAATTAGATTTATTAATGGCATGATCTAAATCCATTAACAATAAACCTAAGTTATTCTCTTTACGATTTAATTTGGCACCATTAGTGAAAGCCCAATTTGTTAAACCTCCAGCTCTTTTAATAAGATCGCTTAATTTATCATCATGACCATTTAATGAATATTCACCCGGATATTTAACCTCCCCTGTAATTGTAATGGTTTTTTGAAATTGGAATTCCGGTAATGTACGAACATTTACAATGTCATGAGCAGCAAGTTTAAAGTTGGAATCTGCGGGATAAGTTAGGTTAATGATTTGAACATATGCATTTGCACTATCTTTTTTTGAGAATAATACTCGTTCAACTTCTATTTTATCTAAGTCTGCTTCTTTTTTAAAACCATTTAATTCTAAGATAAGGTCATTTAATTCAAGCCCTTCCTTAAAATCAATTTCGCCAGTTTTCTTAAGTGCACCAGTACCTATTACTATATATTGTGAATTAAATTCACTTTTATTAAAGACATTTAAAATATCAAATTCCTTTAGCTCAATATTTGCAGTGCTTCCCGGATTGTTAATAATAGAATTTAGGTTAACTTGAATAATCGTTTCTTCAAGGTTTTCATTTTGGCGAATAAGTTGAGCTTGTTTAAGGTAGCTGTTTCTATTTATTCCATTTGCAAGCTCTACTAAATCGGATATTTTCATACCGCTTTCGAATTGATATTCTCCAGGAACATTAATGGCTCCCTTTACTTCAACCATTCCATGAACTAAATTTGGAACACGCAATATTTTTACAATATCGCCATCTTTCAATGCCAGCTTATTTTCTTTAATAGTTTGGAAATCGAATGACTTGAAAAGTAATTTCCCTTTGTCGACACCAATTATATTTACAGATTCCTTATCCGCAAATACATCAAACCCACCTGCAATTTCGATAATTGAAGTTAATTGTTCGTTGTTCTTAATTTCATATAATCCAGGTCTTTTTACTTCCCCATCTAACCTAACAACACCTTTTTGCCTTTTCACAACAATAAAATCTCCATCTTGAAGAAATGTATTTGAATATTTAGAAGGGCTTACAAGAAACTCATATAAATCTAGCGTGCTAATAATTCTTCCATCTCGTCTTATTTCAATATCTCTCACCGATCCATATTTCGTGGTACCTTTTGCAAGAGATAATAAGTTAAAGGCAGAGTTGATACTTGGAGTGCTGTATGTTCCAGGGTTTTTTACCTCACCAACAATGTTAACGGAAATAACTTTTGAATACGTTAAGCTTAGAGCGATTTTGGAAGATGATAAGTTATAAACTTTGCCAAATCTAGCTTTCACAATTTGCTCTGCTTGTTCAAAGGTTTTTCCCTTAAGGTTAATTCTACCCACTAAGCTTGGTGTAATATTTCCAAATACATCTAGCGTAAATTCATTACTAAATTCCGAAGCACCCCAGATAGTTATACTAATTCTGTCCCCAGTACCTAGGATGTAGTTTGGAGAGGGTAAAATTCTATCACTATTTTCTTTGATAGTAAAATATCCTGATTCAAAAATATTTTGACCAAATACAGTATACTCCTCGTTTGTATTTTTTTGCTCTGTTTCAGGAACTAAAATTGGAGTTTCGTTTACAACTGGTTCTTTTACATCATCTGAACCCACTTCTCCATCTGAAGAAGGACTTGATTGCGTGTCACCTGCAGTTCCGAATATTTCTTCTTTAATACTTTGAATTTCAGCGTCGGATACACCTAAGTTTCTTAAATCATCTTCAGATTTAATTCCAGCATTTCGAATCTGGCTAATTGAAATTTGACCTGATGTTGATAATAAAATTCCAACAAGAAAAATGGTTAGGCTAATCTTGAAATTAGACATATTTAGCTTTTTAGACCCCAAATATAACGCAATCTTTTCATTTATTCTTTATTCTACCAATGATCAGAATAGTCAGTAATTAATAGCTTATCCAAATTACAAACGTTATTTTTGTGCGTGATTTTCATATTTTTATGGAATAGGGATAGAATGAAAATTATTATCAACGCATCAAACATCCGAGTGGGGGGAGGTACACAAGTAACCTTATCTTTTGTACATTTTCTATCCAAGTTTGAAAAATTTGAATTTTATGTGTTGGCTTCAAGTAAGGTATATGATCAATTGAATTTTGATTTACTTCCTGATGTAATTAAGGTAATCAAAGTAGATTTTGGATTTAAGTACTGGTTAAAAGGTAAATCTAAAGATTTGGACGCGATTGAAGCACAAATTAATCCAGACGTGGTTTTTACCATTTTTGGTCCAAGTTACTGGATACCAAAATCGAAGCATTTAATGGGGTTTGCTATGCCTTGGTTAATTAACCCCGATTCGAAAGCTTTTGGAGAATTATCCACTAAAATGTGGACGAAGAAGAAAATTCAAAACGGGATAAAGGCATTTTTTACAAAAAGAAACGCTCATTTATTTGTTGTTGAGACAGAGGATGTAAAGAAACGATTATTGAAGTATTTTAATATTCCTCTTTCAAACACATGGGTTGCGGATAATACTTACAATCAAAATTTTATTGATTTTCCAGTAAAGCAACCTGAGAAAGGAGAATGGTTTAAGTTTATTACGATTACGGCTAATTACCCGCATAAAAACCTGAGAATTTTAAATCAAGTAATCCCAATATTAAAAGAAAGAGGGCTGAAAGTCCAGTTTACACTTACTATTCCTGAGGACGATTTTAAAACTACTTTTGGAGGGGAATCAGATTACTTAAAAAATGCTGGGCCAATTACTTCTGCTGAATGTCCAGAATATTATAATAAAGCTGATGCATTGTTTTTACCAACTTTATTGGAATGTTTTACCGCTTCTTATCCAGAAGCTATGAAAATGGAGCGACCTATTTTAACTTCAAACCTTTCTTTTGCAAAGCAAATTTGTGGCGAGGGTAATGCTTTGTTTTTTGATCCTTTAAATCCAGAGGATATTGCTGATCAAATTGAATTACTAATTAAGGATGATCAGTTGTATGATCAATTGGTTGAAAATGGTAAAAAGAGGGTGAAGGAGTTTTTAACTTTTGACCAAAGAGCTGAAAGGTATATTCAAATTTTGGAAGAGATTCACGAAAACAACCTTTAGTATTTTTTATCTATTACTTCACTGAATTTTTTAATCATGTGTTCCAATGTGCAATTTTCTGTGTAATAGTTGTAAGCGTTTTCACCCATTTTTAAGGCTGATGTAATATCATTGGAGTAGTGAATGAAATACTTCGATAAGTCTTCCATGGAGTCTTCGCAAAGAATCCCAGTTTGTTGATGTTTAATATTGCTAATTTCCCCTCCACTAATAGCATTCTTGTAAGTCAGAAATGCGACTCCGTAGCCTAAACTTTGCAAAACTCCTAAACCTGCTTGCCCAAAGGAAACAGCTAAAATTGCTTTTTTGTAATACTTTTCTAATTTCGAAGTTTCTGTTATTCTTCCCTCTAGAGAAACTCTTGTTTTTAAGTTCAATTCTTTGATTAAATCGGAAGCTAATTTATAATCTTCTCCGTCACCAATAATTTTAAGTTTGATTTTTTCAGGAATATTAGGAATTGCTTGATGAAAAGCTCTGATTAGTATTTCAATGTTCTTCCTCTTATCCAAAGATCCAACAAAGAGGAATGAGTCTTTCTCTTCTTCTTTAAAACATTCAATTCGGTTTTCAATATGAAATGTATTAGTGCAAAAAGTATAGTTGTCACTTTGGTAACCAAGTTTTGCTAATTTTTGTAATCCGTCTTCGTTATAGAAAATAGTCGGTTTATTTCTTAAGAAGAGGCCTCTTATTTTATTTCCTTTTTCACTTTTACCAGCAATAATTCCCCACCAAGCAAATCCACTTTTTTTGGGGTGAATGAATGAAGAAATAATACTAAAAATCCAAAAAATATCCATCATAGCAATGATGAAATCATATTTTTCACTTCTAACCTCTTTTAAAACACCTTTTTGAAATTTAAATTTTGAAATAGATTTAACAGGGGTAATAATTTCTTTATAAATATCTTCTTTATTTACACTTACTTTTCCTGAATGTAGTACGGTTACATCATATTGCTCAGCAAGTTTATTATAAAAAGGTTTGCGATAATGGAGTATTGTATTTTGTAGGATTAGGATCTTTTTCATCTTTAATTGCTCGTGTAAATTGAGTTAAGTTTTAGAGAAAACTTATCCAGAGAAGTTTCAGATATTGGAGCGTTAAAGTTTTCTTTTGGAAAATTGCTTCGTTTAATGATTGATTTATCAATTTCGAACAGAATGGAAATCAAGTTATTTTGGTTATATAACCATCCTATTTTATCGTTACTGAATTCTGAAAAATGTCCTTCATTGGGTGCAATAATTGGACAATGGCTACTTATACAATCCAATAAAATTCCACTAGGACGAAAATTTACGTTTAGATCTGGGAAAAATGCATAATCGCAATTTCTTAAAAGTGATTGATATTCAAGTTGTGATGGTTTGAATTTATGAATGATTACATTTTCATTATTTGATTCTTTCAATTCATCACTGAAAACATGAAATAGTAGATTTTTAAATTTGATATCTTTTATTTGAGGCAGTGTATGTTCAATGAATAGTTTAGATTGTCTGCCAAAAAGTACTACATTTACTTTTTCGTTTTCGAAATGGATTGTTGATTTTGAATTCAAAGATTCGCCAAAGTGTTTGTAGTTCATATGAGGAATCCAAACCGTATTTTTTTCATACCCAAGTTCGTTCATTTCTTCTTTCATTTTACTTGTTAAGCAAATGAGTTTAGGATTTAGAATTTTAATAAATAGTTTAAATGGTAGTGTTTTCAAACCTTTTCGTTTCAACCCTGGAACATTATTATGAACTACCATTGTGATTCTTTTATTCAGAAAAAAAGGAAAAAATAATATGAATAGAACAGGAAGTAAATAGTTTTCGAAGGCAAGAACCGTTATGTTTTTTCGACTGTTTGCTATGAGTAAGAAGAATAGTAAAGTTACTCTTAAGTGCCAAGAAAGGTTGTCCTTGTTAATCGTGTTGTTGTTAAACCCATTTTTTTCTAAAAGAGAAAAGTGAGATTGGTTTCCAATGAAGTTATGTATTTGAAGATGTTTTGGGATGGCAGCAATATAGGATTTATTAAAATTCAAGTGACTTGAACCTTTGCTTAAGAAATCTATGATTGTAATTTTACTCAATTTTTAAGGTTTTGCTATAACAATAATAAATACCCACTATTACGCCACCTAATAATTGCAATTTGGCAGAAAAGGCGATAAGATAAAATGGGAGCAATCCGGCTCCAATAATAGCAACAAAAGCTGTAGATTCTTTACTTAAGAGTTGGTTTTTATGAAAATTGATAAAGTTTTTTATAAAAATGTAAATGCAGCTTCCATAAAAAGTAAGAGTTCCTATAAAACCTACTTTAAGAAGTAAAAATTGCACGATACCATGTGGCTTAAAATATCGATCTCTTAAAATCCATTCTTCAGGATAACTGGAAGTATTTTTTAAATCAAATGGGTATTCAAAATATTTTGAATCCCAATAGCCACCCAATCCATTACCAAAGAAAAAAGATTTTAAACTGGTGAAATTCTGATGTAAAATGTTACTTACTTCTACAAACCTTACATAGGAACTTTGTCCAGATCCTTTTTGGGGAGTAAATGAAGTTATTTTCCACATTAAATAATCTATTAATGACGGATTGATAAAGAATATCCCAATAGTTGCAATGCCTGTGAAGGCAATTATTATAGGAATGTATTTAGTTTTTCGAATAGTTAAAATGTACAATATGATTACTAAACCTGTAATGACAATTCTACCACGAGATGCAGATAGTACTAAAAACCCTAGGGTTAAAAAGAGGCCAATTGATGTGTATAAAATATACTTCCTCTCAGTTAATAAATATAAAAGGTAACAAACTACAAAAATGATGAGGTAGGACCCAGTGCCAGCTTTTATGGTCAAAATGGATCCAAAGTTTGATAATATAATTGCAGTTCCAGTAAGCACTATTGTTTTTGATAAAAAGATTAAAGTCATCAGAGGAAAAATACTCTTGAAATACTTTTTTTCAGATAAGAGATAAACCACAATTCCAAAGCCAACTATGTAATTAAAAAAGAATCTGAAATCGTTGATAAAGCTTTCGGCATATTTATAGTTTAAGGATGAAATTCCAACGATAATACCTATAATCATTAGCGAAAGAAAAATTTTCGAAAATAAGTTTCCGATAATTATTTTTTTGGTTTGAAAAGACTTCAAAACAATTAAACCAAATAGCCATAAACTAAGAAGTTTTGTGATGGTTTGTCCAAATATTTTGGCTGTATAAATAGAGTTAAATATTTGATTTTCTTTAGCCTGAAAAGGGAAGTCATCAAATAGAAGTAAAACGATAATGAAATATAAGGTGCCTTCTGATAAGGATTTAACACTTAATAATATTCCAAAAAGGAATATAGTATAAACAACAATCTCACTTCCAAAATATTGATTCCAAAATATTCCTAAGTAAATCAACGGAATTAAATACCAATATTTTATAGATAATAATTTACCCATTAATTGTGTTTATAAATTCAGCAATTAACTTCTTATCAACTTCATGATTGCTGCTTTCAAGTGTACTTTTAATATTTGATTTGATATGTGAGAATTCACCAATTAATTGATTGGTTTTTTCCAAGAGCTGATTTGTTTCATCCGTTTGCAGGATGTAATTATCTAATCCAAATGTTTTGAGTTCCCTTTCAACTTTAGGTTGATAATTTAACCCTATAAAAGGGATGTTGTGTTGAAGGGAAAGAACTGCAAAATGAAAACGTAAGCCAATATTTAAATCCATGGAGCTTATTTGTTTAATAAACTCCTTTGTATCGTTGTGATAAAGATGAATTGGGGCATCAATATCTGAGAAATGTTTCTGCATAAACAAATAATCTTTTCCGCCTGCGTCATTTTGAAAAGCAAAAAAGTGAATTTCAAATCCTTTTTCAATTTTTAGCCATGTTACAAATTGTTTTAAGTCCTTTATGAAACAGTTGTTTTTTTCTTGATTATGTTGGATGTAGTTATAAAAATCAAAAAAGTTAAGTCCTATTTTCTGAGGATGCTCAACTATTTTATCTTCAGCAGGGAGTGGTAAATAATAGGAGAGATCCTTTCCTAATGTTACTTTTTTTTCAGGGACACCAATTGATTCTAAAAAGATTTTCGATTTGGGGTCTCGTACGAATGAATAATTTGATTTTGAGAAAATTCCTTTTAAACAAAGCTTACCGACTTTTGATTTTATTTCTCCAATCCCAACACCAGCATTGATGAAAACTTTACCTCTTATTTTCATCAATCGACATGCTAAGTATTTGATAGGAATAGATATTGATTTTCTTGATGCTAATTCGAAATATTGAGTTCCTCCACCAATAATAATGATGTCCATTTTTAAAACTGTTTTAAAAACAAACCAAATATTTAAAATGAAGTTGATTATTTTATTTGAGTGCTTTTTATTGAAGAAAATTAAAGGAATGGCATTAACATCGTATTTATAATTTTCATCTTTAAGGGTATAAAATATGTTATAGTCTTGGTTCGTTTGATCTAGAATTTGAATTAATGATTCGAAAATGAGATCGTCGCCAAAATTATTTGCGCCGTAATACCCCCAAAGTAAAAGGTTTTTCTTTTTCACTTCTTAATCTTTTTGATGCCCTGTCGTTTTCTTTCCAAATAATGAAAATTATCTAGTTTTTTAACCCTTTCGTATTTGTCTTTATCTCGGTATTTTATTGTTTTTGCTGGATTTCCACCAACTATTGCAAGTGGTTCAACATCTTTAGTAATAACACTACCCATTGCTATTACAGCACCTTCGCCAATTGTCACCCCCGGATTTATACATACGTTTACACCTATCCAAACATTATCATGAATGACTACTTCTTTGTGATAATCAATTTCATCGTAAGGCAAACTAACTTCAGAGTCATAATTATGATTAACAGTCCAAATAGTTGATTTTGGTCCGATGATAACATTGTTTCCTATTGATATTTTTCCATGTCCATACCAGTATGAACCAGGTCCAACATATACATTTTTACCGATGGAAATATTTTGAGTGCTAAAAAAGTCTCCAGATTTAATCACCGAGCCTGAACCGACCTGTTTGAATTTAGGTTTCTGTTTGAAAATCAGATTTTTAATTAAATTCAGTTTTCCCATATAAACTCTTTTTAGTCTTTGACAAAACTAAAACAAAACCAACAACACGAACTGTAAGTAAAGAAATGACAGCTCCCATTGCACCGTATAGTGGAATTAAAGTTATACATCCTAATAAGCCCACTAAAAATTGAATAATTGATTGTATACCAATGAATTTAACTTTTCCTTCTCGGTAAAAAATAAGTGAAATATTATTAGAGTAAAATGAAATAAGTGTGGCTAGAATAATAAAAGGAAAAAGGGGTAAACTGTTTTCATATTTCGATCGGAAATAAAACTTTACAACTGTGAATATTGCAAGATAAAAAGCCAATGCTATTGGAACAGAAAGTCGTAATGATCGCTTAATTTTTTTCAGATAGAATTTTAAGGTACGAGAGGCTGTCAGAGTGGCGACTTCAGGTAAAAGTACTTTTGTTAAAGAGTTCGTAATAATTGGTAATACAAAACAAAGTGTAAAGGCACCCGAAAAATAGGCGCGTTCAACTTCTGCAATTTGTCCGGTTGTTACGAAATAGGTTAGTGCGAAAATTTCAATTCTTGCTAAGTTGTTGAGTAAAAATTCCTTTACGAAGATCCATTTTGTATGATTAAACAAAGTGGAAAATGGAAGATTGGTTTTCCATTGAAAAGGGCCAATTTTTTTCAAATAAAGAATACCGGTAATAAGTAAGTTCAAACCATTAGCAAAAAGAAGTGCAATAATTACGTTTTTGATGCTTGGTTTATCAATCCAAAATAGAGTGAACGTGATAATTAGAAGCAAAACATTTCTAATAGGTACAACTAAAGACACAAAATCAAACTGTTTTCTAGATTCAGCAGGGGATTTAAAACTTTCGGTAAAACCAAACATTAATCCACCTAGCAAAACAACACTTTCAATTAAAATTCCAACAAACAAGTAATGAATTACAATTAGTAATAACATTATAAAGGACAAGATGATTTTGGTTTTCCAAAAGAGGCCTAAATAGTTATTGTATTCACTTTCATTTGAAATATTAGAAGTAAAGGCTGTAAAGGATTTGTTTATTCCTAAAGTGACGTAAAAAGGAATGTACCCAGCTAGTGCATATAAATATGAATATTGTCCAAATTGTTTGGCTGACATCACATCCATCAAGTAAAACGTCAGGAACATATATAGCCCTGAGCTTAGAAATCTTGATGCAACAATAATCCCGAAGTTTTTTAAAGTAGGACTACTCTTGAGCTTCTTAATTATGGTATTCATTAAATATGAATTCTCGTGATTACATTGACGCTTTCATTTCTATGTAGTTGTTTTGAAACATGAAAAAAACCACGAAGAATGATAGTGCAAATATAAAGCTAAAAGCAGTGTAAAGTGATACAATTAACCAAGTTGGGTATGTTTGATAGCTTGCTAGTTTATCAGGTGAATCTATTAATTTAACGGGCAGTTCTTCAGTAAGTTTTTTCGTTTTGAAAAATGCCAATTGGTTTTCTAGTTGAAAGAATTGATTTTCTAATTTTTTTTGTTCTAAACTCTCCAAATAATTCAAATCAGTTTTATTGTTTAATGCTTCAAGGTTATTCTTTACTGAGTTCAGCTCTGAATTTATATTATTTATTGAAGCTTGGTAGTTTGGTAGGTAATCAGATTTTAGAAAATTTATTCCATTATCAATTACTACTTGAGCTGTAATTGATGCTATTTCTTGATTTTTATGAGAGAACTCAACAACTGTAAAGTTTCCTTTTTTCTCATAGATATCAAGATTATTGGATACTTTATCAATTAATTGATTTATTGTTTTTTCATTTAAGTTTTTTGAGTCTATTTTTTCTTTTCCTAAATCACTGTATTCTAATAGATGGTTGGCAAGGTTATCTTTCCTGCCATTTACTTCACATAGAGTTAACAAAGTATTTTTAAGTAAGCTTTTTGAATAAAATAGAGTTTTAACTTCTTCAAAGGATATTGAGACATCACTTGATTTTACAGAGAAATTATCTCGTAAATATGGATTTTCAATTATGACACCATTTGATAGCAGTCCTTTTGAAACATAGGTTCCACTAGGCTTAAAAAAATAACCAGTTACTCCTCCAAGTATTGTAATTAAAATTATGGGTACAAGACTTTTTTTAAGTACAACTTTTAAAAAGCTTAGTCTGTTATTTACACTCACGAACGAATACTCCTCTTTCATAAACAGGCAGAAAATTTAAGGAGTGTAAAGTTAAAGTTAATTTAGTGTAAATAGTAAATAAGGTTGATTTTTTGTTGGTAATGTTATCAGTATCTGGAATTAATTGATAAAAAGAATTTTAGCTACTTCTTTTTGAGAACCATCCTCGTTAACTGAGAAAACGATATAAACACCAGTTTGGGCTCGTTTACCATTTAATGATTTTCCATCCCAGGTAGCGGTTGTTCCTTGGCTAATGGTTTCGTATATAACGTTTCCTGTTATATCTGTAATTTTTACTTCAGCATTTTCAGCCAAACCTTTAATTCCAATCAACCCTTCATAATCAGGCCTTACGGGGTTTGGATACGCATAGGTTGGACCATTATATTCATCACCGTCTGTTGCATCACCAATATATGACATTAATCCTTTGTCCGTTGCGAAGAATACTTCTCCAGTAGTACCGAATATTTCGATATCGAATATTGTATTTGATATTAAAGGTGAATTTTCTGTTGTAAAGTGATGTATTGTCTCTTGTCCGTCCTCACTAATTAAGTATACACCTCCAGATGCTGTTCCAATCCATTTTCTATTTGCTGCATCTACTTTTATGGTTTTCACAATTTCCGTTTCTAATAAGTATTGAAAAGAACCGTCTTGTTCAATTATAATTCTATCCGCTTTTGCTTCCCCATCAAAAACACCAAAAGTTGAATTTAAAACAGTTAATCCTTCTTCGGTACCTATCCACACTTTTCCATCTTGATCTTGTGCAATGCAATGCACATTTTTGGTAGGTAAATTCCCACTGTTTTCACCTGTTGTAATTAATGCAACTCTATCATCGTTATCATCTCCTAAAGTTCCATTATCATCAAATACGAAAACACCATTATCTCTTGAAGCAAACCATTTATATCCTTCTGCATCTACAAATATTTCACCGGCATGCGTGGAATTTACCAATTTATTTTCAAGATTATATTCGTGCCAATCTTTACCATCATATGCAACTAGGGGGTTAGTTACGGGAGCACCAGGGGCGCCAGAGCATGTAACCCAAAGCACTCCATTTTCATCGAATGTATTTCCTCCAACCAAGTGATTTCTGAATAAATTAAGAGAGTTAATTCCGGAATTATGATTTTGAAAAACATCTTTGATTTTACCATTTTCGGTACGCACTAAACCTTTTCCCCAACTTCCAAAATAAACTTCTTGAGTATTAAATGGGTTTATACTAACCGTACTAATATCAGATATTGAATCATAACCTCCTCGATTGTATGAATCCCATTCATTATTTTGGTAGCGATATACTCCTTTTTTGTCGTAATTATTTCCCCAAAATGCTGTTAATGTTCCAGATGCAACCCAGAGTGCATCTCCTTTAAAATCTAATTTAAATGCCTGATAGTATGCAGGGCCTGATGGGGTAAAAACATCATAATTCCATGCTGAAAATCTGTGCGCTAATCCATATTTATTATCGGCAATCCAGTAACCAGTATTACCATCAGAAATCATGTGTTTAGGTTTTATTCCAGTGTAATTTCCGGCATAAGTAAATGTCTTTTCTTTAGCTTCTCCATTTTTGTTTAAACAATGAGCAATGTCATTAAAAGTTAAAAGCCACTCTTCATTCTCATATTCAATACTGTAAACATCAGCATTTTTGTATCCTTCGAAACTTAGTTTACTCCAAACACCTTTATTGTATAAATGAATAGTATCCTTGTTATTTCCTTCAATTGATGCATTAAACATTATAATGGAATCATTGGAAGCTAAGGCGTTAAAATTGGTGCCTAATCGGAAGGGTAAAACAGACCAATTTTGAAAGTTTGAAAGATTTGCACTATTTAAATTAGCAACATATATACCTTCTTGTGTTGCTGCGAAAATGGAATCATTGTAAAAAGTAATGTCGTTAACAAAAACATTTGTTGCGTTATCTCCAATCAGATAGGTTTCTTTGATTTCTTGACGTTGTATGTCAAGTTTTACAATACCAAAACCAGTGCTTAAAAAAGCAAAGTCTTCATCAATGTAAATATCGTTTATAGATTTAAAACCTTGAATTGAGGTTCGTTCAATATCAGGGATATTAATGACTTGGTTATTAACAATGATGTCGATATTTCCTGTTAAGTATCCAATAATAACACTTTTATGTTTTTTGGAATAAGCTATAGTTGTAACACCTAAATCAGAGAGCTGATTTACTTTGCTTAGTTTGGTAATTGAATTGTCTTTTTGATCTAACACAAAAAGTGTTTGCCCAACTCCAGCATAAACTTTGTCCCCAGCCAAGCATACAACAGTTCCTTGGTTATAAGGAAGGTGATCATAAAATTTACCTATTCCGGCTAATTGAGCGGTTGATAATAATGAACCAAACAATAAAATCAGGATGGATATGTGACTGATAGTTTTAATCATAACAGTAGCACAATAAATTTACAACATATTTTGTACTGCAATTGATGTAACGAAAATTAACCTCTGATATTCCTTTTTTTGTCTATTATTTTATAAATCTCTCAAGAAATCTGTGAAACTGGTATCATTTTCAAGCCCCCACTTTTTCTTTAATCTATATTTTCTTTTCTCAACAGCAGCAACTGATATGTTTAATAAATCGGCAATTTCCTTATTTGATTTTCCCATTCTTACATAAGAAAGAAATAACAAATATGATTCGTTTAGCTTATTATCAACTTCTTTAAGTTTTTGAAAGAAATTATTGTTTTTTTGATCGAAGTGAACTTGAAAGTTTTCCCAGTTACTTTCATCATCAATGCTTGAAGAGACTGTTCTTTTTAAAGAGTTAACTTTTTGTCTGTCATTGTGCTCTAATTCTTTTGAAAGCGCATCTAATTTGTTTTCTAATGATGCAAGCATTTCCTTTTTTTGCGTGTAGGAAAGTGCCATGTATGCTAATTCATTGTCTTTGTTTTTCAGCTCAATTTCTAACTTTTCAGCATTGTGTAATTTTTCCTTTATCTCTAATTCTCGCGTTTTTTCTGCTTTAAGCTTTTCCGCTTGTTTTTTAAATCTCAGTCTAATAAACAAACCACCTAAAATAAGCCCTATGAAATAAGTGATATTCGCAGTATTTGTTCTATACCAAGGAGGTAGAATACTGAAGTTGTATGTTTCAGTTCCCATTGCTTGATTTCCTTTTTTAGCTCTTACAATAAAAGTATACTCTCCTTCCTTTAGGTTGGTGAATTCTTTATAATTAACCTCTTTTACATTTTGCCAACCACTTAAAGGTTTGTTATCTCTCAGGAGTTGAGTTTGATATATTATTTGGTCGATTACACTGTATTCAGGAATTGAGAATGTAAAACGAATATTATTGTAAGCATACTCAAACTCTAATTTCTGTTTAGGTTTTCCAAGGAATAAGCTTGAATCAACTTCTTCACCAATCAATTCTATATTTCTAATCAAACATTTAGAATCAGAAGGTTTAGATTCCTTGTTTGGTTTATAAATGGCATATCCATCTTGAGTTCCTAAGAGATAAGTGTTTTTGGATATTTTACTAAAAAATTCAGTTGAACCTACAAGACTACTTTTTGAAAACGAAAGCGAAGATGGATCAATTTGCCATTTTTGATCCACTTTTTTGATCAAGTAGGCCTGATCTTTATAAATTCCATAAATTTTGTTGTAATCATATATTCGTGCTCTTTGAACATATTTTTTAATGTTATCAAATGACTTATCTAATATCAAAGAATCCCCTTTGAGGAAATAAACTCCCTTATATGTTGTGATATATATCTTATTATCGAAATAAAAAATATCATTAAAGTCATCGGATTTGAATCCTGGTTTTTCAGCATAATTAATTATTGAGATGGCTGAATCTCTTGATTCGTTTAATTCAACTCTATACAAACCTTTATTTCCCTGAATTGCCCAAATTATTCCTCTTTCATCAATTTCCATAACTCTGGAAGACTCAGCAAATTTTTTAATGTGTCCTAAATGAATCCAGTTGTTATTTTTAAAAATGTATCGCTCTACTCCTTCATAAGTACCTACAAAAGCTTCATTTTTATTGTATTTATCTGCGGTTTTCCAAATCCATGATCCATACCATGATCCATCTGAAATTCTTTGAGCTTTGTTATTTTCAAGGGTATATGTTTCAGCAGCTTGGCAAATAATTAGTTTTCCGTTAGCGATGGTCAAATAATTAATTGTTCCTTCAGGCATTCCAGGGACTAATTCAAAATCATCAATTTTAGATAAGCCTTCTTCCCAATCGTTCATTACATATAGTCCTCTTGAGGTTCCGATGTAAAGCTTGTTTTCAAAAACTACTCCTGTATAACCCATTCCTTCAAAACCTTGTGAATGAGTAATGTATTGTAAAGGAGAGCCCCATTTGAAGATTCCAATTCCATTGTTATAAGCAATCCAAATGTTGCCCTCTTTGTCTTTGAACAATTTTCTTATGAAATTATCTTGTAAACCATGATCAACAGTAAAATGCCTTTTAAGATTTCCTTGTGCATTCAAAAGGTATATTCCACTATTAATTGTTCCTATTAAAACTTCATCATCATTTAATTTGAGGATTGATGAAACATCGACTTTAATTAACTCAGCCTGAGCAGAAGAATAAAGGTTTGGTTTTCTGATTGCTTTTACGCCGAACTTTCCAAAAATCACATAGTTTTCATTTATGTATTCAATACCCCTTACTGCTCTGGTATAAATATCTTCATGAAAATTTGTTGCCTTTAAACCTTGAACTCTTCCCAAACCTTTAGCGTTTTCCCAATATAAAAGTTCTCCTTTTACGATTTGAATATGGTCAATTAGAGTGGAGTCTGTAAATCCCTCAACTTTTTCAATAATCTCGTTTTTATATCTGTAAATCCCTCTATAACATCCAAAATAAATAGCACCGTCGTACCACGAAGTGTGAAAAATTTCATTGATTTCTTTTTTTCCGGGAATAAGATGCTTCAATGATTTATAGACTGTTTTTTGAGTAGAATCTTTGGTTAAGTATCCAAATTCAGATGAAGAACCAACAAATATTTTTCCTTGATCATCTTTGGCGAAACTAATGGCACTTTTACCAGATACTAGAGGGATTTTCCTGAATTTTTTAGCGTCAAATTCTAAAACACAATAAGCATTCCCAATATAAATCAAGCCAGATGTATCTTGTTCAATATCATAGTTAATGGAGTGAGCATCGTAGTTTTTAGAAGTAAAATTGACTATTTCAGGAACGGAGCAAAAAGTGTTCATCCAAAAGATCGTCAGAAATAAAAGAAAAAGTTTTTTAATAATCATAGGTTTAGGGAAATTGTAGATAAAAATTAATCATTTATTCCTTGCTACGAAACTAATAGAATCCTAGAAAGAAAACTAAAAAATGATAAAATCATAATGAAATTGGGTGTCTAGACTTTATTTGTAAGTGGTTGTCCAGTGATTGTCCGATGTAGAATATGGGGTTGTCCAACCACAGTCATGTATTGTTTTTAGGTTACCTAAGCAAAGTGAAATACTTTCGTTAAAGTTGAGGGTGGTATTCCATCTCATAATTATAGGTTTATTTGGGCGGATTAGGCCCCGCCCATTTTTCAAGCAAAAATTGATTAAACATATTTACCTTATTAAATCGTTCTTTAAACTTACCCACAGCCATCTAGTCCATCTAGATGGCTTTTTTGTTTTAAACACAACTGATTTTGGATAATAAAACAAAATCGTCCCTTAACACTGGGTTTTGCTTGCTATATTTGTCCCCAAAATCTAACAGAAGCATGAAGCAACTTATCCAATCATACAAAACTGGAGAATTAGGAGTATTTGAGGTGCCGGCACCAATTTGTGGTGAAAATGGTGTTTTAGTTAAAACTAAAACATCACTTGTTTCGGCGGGAACTGAAAAAATGATTGTTGATTTAGCCAAAAAATCATTAGTAGGAAAGGCAAAAGCTCGTCCTGATTTGGTTAAACAAGTGGTAAATAAAATGAAACAAGAGGGTATTAAAAATACGCTTGAAAAAGTATTTACTAAGTTAGATACTCCAATACCTTTGGGGTATTCATGTGTTGGAGAAGTTGTGCAGGTTGGTTCTAAAGTTACTGGTGTTTCCGTTGGTGATCGTGTTGCTTGTGGAGGTGCAGGATATGCCAATCACAGTGAAATAAATTATGTTCCGAAGAATCTTTTTGTAAAGGTTCCCAAAAATGTTAGTGACGCTGATGCATCTTTTGTAACAGTTGGTTCAATAGCTCTTCAAGGAATCAGACAAACGGCTCCTACTTTAGGAGAAAGAATCGTGGTTATGGGATTAGGTTTGCTAGGTCAAATCACAGTTCAACTATTAAAGGCAAACGGATGTAAAGTGTTAGGGACAGATTTTGACCCTAAGAAATTAGAATTAGCGAAAAAATTGGGTGCTGATGAAGTTTGTGTGCCAAATGAAGTTATTGAAAAATCTAATTTGTTTACAAATGGTAATGGTGCTGATGCGGTTATTATAGCAGCAAGTACTTCTAGTAATCAGCCAATTATGGATGCTGGTGAAATTTCTAGAATGAAGGGAAGAGTTGTAGTTGTAGGTTTAGTTGGTATGGATATACCAAGAAATGAATACTACAAAAAGGAATTGGAATTAAAGCTTTCAATGGCTTATGGTCCTGGTAGATATGATCCGAAATATGAAGAGCAAGGGATTGATTATCCTTTTCCGCATGTTAGATGGACAGAGCAAAGAAACTTTGAAGCCTTTTTAGATTTGGTAGATGAAGGTAGAATTACGCCATCAGAAATGGTTACTCATGAATATGAATTTGACAATGCTTTGACTGCATATGATTTACTGGAAGGAAAAATTCAAGAAGATTACTTGGGTATTTTATTAAATTATAAAGAAGGGGTTGAATTAAAATCTGAGTTAGTAAAAATATCTGATGCAGCTGTAAAATCCGATGCACTTAATGTTGGATTAATTGGAGCAGGAAACTTTACCAAATCGGTTATTATTCCAAATTTAAAGGAAGTTGGAAATTCAAATTTTGTTGGATTATGTACGGCAACTGGAGTTAGTGCTCATTCAACAGGAAATAAGCACGAATTCAAGTATATCACAACTGATTATCAAGAACTGTTAAAAAGTGATGAAATCAATACCGTGTTTATTACAACTCGTCACAATGATCATGGAGAAAAGGTTTTAAATTCACTGAAAGCAGGTAAGAACGTTTTCGTAGAAAAGCCGCTAGCCATTTATGAAAATGAATTAGAGGATATAAAAACATTTTACTCAACCGCTGAAAAGAAACCTGTTTTACAAGTTGGTTATAACCGAAGATTTGCGCCTTTGGTGACTGAAATGAAAAAGGTTGTTGGCGAATTGCCAATGAGTATTAATTACCGTGTTAATGCTGGAACTATTCCAACAGATGTTTGGATTCAAGATCCTGAAGTTGGAGGAGGAAGAATTTTAGGAGAAGTTTGTCACTTTATCGACGCTTGTACTTATTTGGTTGGTTCATTGCCAGAGAGTGTATTTGCGAGTTGTGTTACCAAGCCAGATCAAAGCGTTCCTGATGAAGATAATGTAAGTATTACCATTAAATATCAAAACGGATCTACAGCTGTTATTAACTACTATGCTTTTGGAAATAGTCAGTTACCAAAGGAGTATATAGAGCTTTTTGCTCCTGATATTGCAATGAAGATGGATAACTTCCGTGAATTAGAAATTTTCAAGGGTGGAAAATCTACAAAATCAAAAAATGCTAATCAAGACAAAGGCTTTAAAGGGGAATTCAAAGCGTTGAAAACGGCAGTTGAAAAAGGAAAATTAGCTATTAGCTTTGATGAATTATATTCAACTTCTAAAGTTACTTTTGCTGTTTTAAAATCACTTAAAACCGGTGAATTACAAAAGTTGTAATGAGCAATATATTTTTACTTCTTAGAACAGTAATTCATCTAAAGCTTAAACAAATTGCATTTAGATTATTTTATGCATTTAGAGCTAAGTATAGAAGCTTTGTAAACTTTAAGTATAAGTTTAACTTATACAGAAAAGGAAAACCGTTGAATTTTACTGAGATTATTCCTAACGGAGAGTCTTACAAATCCAACAGTTTTAAGTTTTTAAACAAGTCCGTTACATTTTCAGATGGTATCGATTGGGATTACATGGAAAATGGCAAATTATGGGCTTACAACTTGAATTATTTCGACTTTCTGAATCAGAAAGAAATGTCTTCGGAAATTGGTCAAGCTTTAATTTATCTCTTCATCGATCAGATTAGAGATTTAAAAAACGCCAATGAACCTTATCCAATTTCATTAAGAGGGATTAACTGGGTTAAATTTTTATCTCTTCACCAAATTGAGAAGAAATCAATTGATTTATATCTATACAGTCAGTATCGTATTCTATTGGATAAATTAGAATATCATCTTTTAGGAAATCATTTGTTAGAAAATGGATTTTCACTTCTATTTGGAGGGTATTATTTTAAGGGAAATGAATTATATCAAAAAGGAAAAGAGATTGTATCAATTGAATTGCGAGAACAAATTCTAGGGGATGGGGCTCATTTTGAATTAAGTCCGATGTACCATAAAATTATATTACATAGATTACTAGATACTTACAATTTATGTAAGAATAATAGAGATGTGTATGAGGATTTGGTTTTCGAAGAATTTTTGCTTGCAACAGCTGAAAAAATGTTGGGTTGGTTAGATGCAGTAACTTTTTCAAATGGAACAACACCTCGAGTAAATGATTCGACTGAAGGTATTTCGGTAACATCAGAGGAATTGTTTGACTATGCTAAAAGATTAAATATCAATTGGAAAAAATCAGAATTGAAAGATTCAGGGTATAGAATGTTCAGGGACAGTGAAGTTGAATTGTTTGTTGATTACGGAGAAATTGGACCTTCATACATCCCAGGACACGCCCATTCAGATACTTTTAACTTTCTTTTAAATTGCCAAGGTCAGCCAGTCATTGTTGATCCTGGAATTTCCACATATGATGTAGGATTCCGTCGTCAAAGAGAGAGAAGTACTTCTAGTCATAATACAGTTAGATATGATAAAATTGATCAATCTGAAGTTTGGGGAGGTTTCAGAGTAGGAAGAAGGGCTAAGGCTGTAATTACCGATGAGTCTGATAACTCTATCACAGGTTATCATGATGGTTACAAAAGGTACGGGATATATCATCAAAGAAAAATTGAATTTCAAACAAAGACGATTTTTATTGAAGATAATATGGTTTCAAAAGGGATACTGACTTCCAAGAGTAGTTCGTATTACCATTTTCACCCTAATATCGGAGTTGAATTGATAGATAATCAGGTAAAGGTTGATGGTTGTGAAATTGAATTCGAGGGAGCTGAAAGTATTCGCATTAAAGAGTATACTTATGCCCATGGATACAATAAAACCGAAAATGCCAATATGATAGAAGTTATATTTAAAGAGCAACTTAAAACGAAGGTTACCTTAACTAGCTGTAATAAATAAGTAATTTTAAAAAATGAGAATCCTTTTTATAACCGATAATTTTCCACCAGAAGTTAATGCGCCAGCAACCAGAACTTTTGAGCACTGTAAAGAATGGGTTAAAAAAGGAGATGAAGTAACTGTTATAACTTGTGCTCCAAATTTTCCTAAAGGAAAGGTATATGATGGGTATAAGAATAAATTGTATCAAAAGGAGGAGATAGAAGGAATAAAAGTTATCAGAGTATGGTCTTATATTTCTGCAAATGAGGGTTTTGCTAAAAGAATTATAGATTTTATGAGCTTTGCTTTCATGGCATTTTGGGCTGGACTTTTTCAAAAGGCTGATGTAATAATTGGTACTTCACCACAATTTTTCACAACATGGACTGCCGAAACATTATCTGTTTTTAAAAGAAAGCCATGGATTTTCGAATTAAGAGATATTTGGCCCGAGTCAATTAGAGCTGTTGGGGCTATAAGTGGTGATAGTAAAATTTTCAAGATTTTAGAAAAAATAGAATTAAGACTTTACAAGAGATCAACTAGGGTTATTTCTGTTACAGAGTCATTTAAGCAGAATTTAATTAGCCGAGGAATTGATGGAGATAAGATCAAGGTTGTAAGAAATGGAGCCAATTTGAGTAGATTTTCTAAAAGAGAAAAAGATGAGGAACTGGTTTCAGAGTTAGGCTTAGAAGGAAAATTCGTTGTAGGATATGTTGGGACGCATGGAATGGCCCATAAATTGGATTTTATTCTAAATTCTTGGCCAAAGGATGACTTGGATTTACATCTTATTTTAATGGGTGATGGAGCAGAGAAGGATAAATTGAAAGATCTTGCTTTAAAATTAGATCTGAAAAATATTACCTTCTTAGATAGTATGCCAAAAGAGAAAGTCCCAGATGTTTTATCATTGATGGATGTTTCATTGGTGCCTTTGAAAAAAAGTGATTTATTTAAAACGGTAATACCTTCTAAAATTTTTGAAAACTCAGCTATGCAAATTCCAATATTATTAGGAGTTGAGGGGGAGAGTCAAGATATCATAAACAAATATGGAGCAGGGTTATGCTTTGAACCTGAAAACAAAGAAGATTTTCTGGAGAAATTAGTGAAATTAAAATCTGATAAAAATACATATGCTAATTGTCAAAAGGGATGTTTGGAGTTAGCTAAAGATTTTGATCGTGTAAAAATGGCTGATTTAATGCGTAATTACCTGCAGGAGATTATTAAATAACAGACAACCAAACATTACCGAATAAGTCTTTTACTTAGCTTGGAAAATTTTATTACGTATATTTGACCCAGCCAAAGTATATGCTACAACTAGTTCTAGCTTTCATATCTAGCCTATTAATCGTATTAATTGCAATTCCTTCTGTAATTAGAGTTTCTTATTTGAAGCATTTGTATGATGTTCCAGACGAAAGAAAATCTCACGAAAAAGTTATTCCCACTTTAGGTGGACTAGCAATTTTTGCTGGTTTTATGATTAGTTCAAGTCTTACTATCGTAAGTGATGGAGCATTAAATTATAATTACTTGGTGGGAGCATTAATGATTATTTTTTTTATTGGAATAAAGGATGATATTCTAATTACTGCTCCAATTAAAAAATTAATGGGTCAACTTTTAGCAGCTGGAATTTTGGTTGTTTTAGGAGGTGTAAGGATTACTAGTATGTATGGGTTTTTAGGCATTGATCAATTAACTCCAGAAATTTCAGCTACACTTACAATCTTCACATTAGTTGTCATTATGAATGGTTTTAACTTAATTGATGGTATCAATTGGTTATCCGCAGGTGTGTCTGTTGTAGTTTCTTCTTTTTTAGGAGTGTGGTTTTATGTGACAGGACATTTGAATTTGGCGATCATTTCAGCCTCTCTCGTTGGATCTTTGTTTGGGTTTTTATGGTTTAATAAAACGCCAGCTAAAATATTTATGGGTGATACAGGATCATTGATCCTTGGGTTAATAATTGGAGTTCAAACCATTTATTTCATTCAACTTAGCCCGGAGTCCAACTGGGGATTAAATTCGGTTCCAATTCTTGCATTTGGAATTCTAATTGTTCCTCTTTTTGATACTTTAAGGGTATTTATTTTTAGAGCTTTAAAGGGTAAAAGTCCATTAAATCCAGATAAGAATCATATACATCATAGATTGTTAGAACTTGGCTTTTCTCACATGAAAGCGTCGGTCACTATTATGACTTTTAATGTTCTTTTTATTGTTACCATTTACTCTTTAAGAAATATTGGAAGTTTGGAGTTACTTGCTGTTGAAATAGTTATCGCATCTATATTTACAACAATTCCTTCTTTTGTATTACGCAGGAGAAATAATAAAGGAGCTTTGAAAATTGTTCATCCTGAACCAGTAAAAAAATCAAAATCAAGTAAAAGTGTTGCAAGCTAAATTCAAGTTTGTTTTATTACTTTTTTCTTTCTTTTCCTTTTACTCAAAAGGGCAGTTTAATCTTATGAATCATGAGATTGAATGGATGTTTGATAAAGAATTATCAGTTGGTGATACAATGTTGAATTCGAGTAATTCTAGTTTTGAAAGTCATTTTGTATTTGAAACATTATCTTCTGATACTTTTAATTTGAGTTCAAAATATTCCATTTTTGATTGGTTTTTAAACAAAAATGTGATTGGTTTTAAAAATGAAAATTACTCTGTCCGAATTAATCCTTACTGCGATTGTGAATTAGGCAATAATGATTACATAAGTTTAAGAAGAGGCGCTGTAGCAAGGGGGACTATTGGAACCAAATTTAAGTGGGTTTCTGCCTATTATGAAAATCATCAGCAGTTTGACCCAAGAATTTCACGTATCGTTGAAAATACAGCTGTTGCGCCCGGAGAAGCCGAGGTAAAAAATCCATATACAAAATCAGAATATGCTGTTTCTTATGGCGGACTCGTGTATGAAGCAAATAAATATTATACGTTAACCGCAGGTCATGGAAAAAACTTTTTAGGAAATGGTTATCGAAGCTTATTATTGTCTGATGCCGCTGGAAACTATCCTTTCTTAAAGAATGATTTAAATATCGGAAGAATTAAATACTCCAATATTATTGCCGAGTTTATTGATTTCACAAACGATTTGGTAGGCGATGGGTTAAAACGTAAAAAATATGGAAGCTTTCATTTTCTGGATTTTTTAGCAACTAAGAAATTAAAAATTGCTGTTTTTGAAGCGGTTATATGGCAAGGTGATTCAATAGATAGAAATGCATTAGAGATCAATTATTTGAACCCATTCGTTATTATGAGGCCTCAAGAGTATAACATCGGCTCTCCGGATAATATGTTAATGGGATTAAATGTTAGTTGGGATCCTCATAAAACAACTAACCTTTATGGTCAATTGATTATGGATGAATTACATTCAGATAATCTTTTGAATAATCCTACTTGGTGGGCTAACAAATATGGATATCAATTAGGTGTTAAACTCCATAATTTGCCAATTGAGAATTTAGTGATTTTAGCAGAGCACAACTTTATTCGGCCATTTACTTATTCTCACAGGACATCTGGATTAAATTATGGACACAATTATAACTCTCTTGCTCATCCATATGGGGCTAATTTTCAAGAACTTATCGGAGTTGTAAATTATAGAGTTAAAAGATGGAATTTGAATGCGAAGGTAGTATACTTAAATGGTGGAGAGGAGTTGGTAGATTCAATTTCAAACGGTAAGGATATTTTCAAGCCTTATTTTGATCGTGAATTTGAGAATGGTTACAAAGCCGGGTATGGAACACCCTATAAACAGATTCATTGGGATACAAAAGTTAGATATATCCTAAATCCAAAATATATGCTGATGCTGGAGCTGGGATATCAAAATAGAACTCAATGGTTGGCCGGTAATAAAGAAAATCATCATTACCTTTACGCAGGTTTCAGAACTTCTTTATTCAACCTGTATTATGATTACTAAATTTCGCTTATTAGCCATTCTATTTTTCGGAGTGGCAGTTTCTTACGCTCAGCAATTATTTTATCCTTTGGATCACGACGAAAATGCATTTGTTGAGATGTACCTTAATGAAACAAAATCCAATAGTCACACTTCTATTAAGCCATATTTCTACCAGGATGTTCAAAAGGTAATCAATATGGATTCGATTGATTCAACGGTTACGGATACGAACAGGTTATATTTATTGCCAACTTCAAATTGGGCGAAATTCTTACGATGGTCTGAAAACAAGTTAATGGATGAGGATCTGGTATATGTCAATAACGACGGGTTAAAAATCCGCGGGAATATGCTTTTGGGTTTACAAACAGGTCGTGAAGCTTATTTGAAGGAATACTTTTGGAATAATACGAGAGGTTATTGGTTATCCGGACAAATTGGCGAAAAAGTGTTTTTTGAGTCCGCTTTTTATGAAAATCAAGCGAAATTATTGCCATACATAAACAGCTATGCGCAGTCTGGATATGTAGTTCCTGGACAAGGAAGATATAAGATTTTCAAAGAAAATGCAGGAGCAGACTGGGCTTTTGCTTCTGGTGCTGTTGGTTATAGAGGAAATAAGTATTTCACTGCTTATTTAGGACACGGGAAAAACTTCTTAGGAGATGGTTATCGATCGCTATTATTGAGTGATAATGCTTTCAACTACCCTTATTTCAAATTAGAAACGAATGTTTGGAATATTAAGTACGTAAATCTTTGGGCACAATTAAGCCATATTGGTTTTGGACCTGGAGCAAATGCAGATCAAAACTGGACGCAAAAGTACCTAGCTGTTCATTATTTAAGCTGGAATATTACAAAGAAAATTAACTTTTCCCTTTACGAATCGGTTTCTTGGTTAAAAGCAGACAAAGGATTTGATTGGCAATATATGAATCCGGTAATTTTTATGAGACCGGTTGAATGGCAAAATGGATCGGCTGATAATGTGATTTTGGGAGCTACGGCTAAGTATAAGATTTCAGATAAGTTTACGGCTTATGGGCAGTTTATTCTAGACGAATTTAATACCCAAGATTTCAGGGATTTTAACGGGTCTTGGCGAAATAAATATGGAGCTCAAATCGGAGTTAAAGCATATAATATTGCTAACGTTTACGGATTAAGTGCTCAGTTAGAATATAACGCTGTTCGTCCATTTACTTATACTCATTTTGATAGTGCCAATGCTCACACTCAAATGAATGAGCCTTTGGCTCATCCACTTGGTGCAAATTTCCAGGAGGCTGTGGGAATCGTTCGTTATAAATACAAGCGTCATAAGTTTACTTTGAAAGTGGTGTGGTCGGAAATAGGAAGAGATACTTTAGGAGTAAACCATGGTGGAAATATCTTTTATGGATACAATACTAATCGTGTAGATATTAATGGAGATGAAGGATTAACTGGATACTCGATTGGTCAAGGTGACTTAAATAAATTGAATTATATGGATGTTCGATATGCTTTTATGGTGAACCCAAGAGCTCGTTTATATTTCGAAATCGGATTAACGGATCGTTCTCTATCACGAAAAACTCTATCGTCAAACGAAACTCGTTTTGTATACGTTGGTTTAAGAACAACCTTAAATAACTTCTACTATGATGCCTATTAATCCTGTTGAAACACTTGCTGGTTTAATAGATATAAAATCTTTGAGTAAAGAAGAAGAACCAGCAGCAGAGTATATAGAGAATATCTTAGCAAAAAATGGAGTTCCTTTCGTTCGAGATAAAAACAACGTTTGGGCTAAAAATCAAAATTTTTCAGAGGATAAGTATACTATCCTTTTAAATTCACATTTAGACACGGTAAAGCCAAATAAAGGCTACACTAAAGAACCTTATAAGGCACAGATTCAAGATGGCAAATTATATGGCTTAGGAAGTAATGATGCGGGAGGAGCTCTAGTGACTTTATTGGGAACGTTTCTTCATTTTTATAACCAAGAAAACTTACCGTTTAATTTGGTTTTTGCTGCCTCAGCAGAAGAGGAAATTAGTGGTAAAGATGGAATGGAATACTTATTTCCCTCGTTGCCAAAAATTGATTTCGCTATAGTTGGTGAACCTACTTTGTTGGACATTGCTATTGCCGAAAGAGGTTTAATGGTTTTGGATTGTAAGGCAAAAGGTAAATCTGGTCACGCAGCGCGAAAAGAAGGCGTAAATGCAATTTACAGAGCTATAGAAGACATTAATTGGTTTAATACTTATGACTTTCCAAATCACTCGGATGAAATTGGGGGAATAAGCATGAGTGTTACCGTTATAAAGGCTGGTAGTCAGCACAATGTTGTTCCCGCAGAATGCGATTTTGTTGTGGATGTTCGTGTAAATGATAAGTATACAAACCAGGAAGTTTTGGATATTATTAAATCTAATGTTAACTGTGAAGTAATAGCAAGATCTACCAGATTAAATTCAAGTGGAGTTAATCCAAATCATCCAATTAGGATAGTTGCCGAAAAATTAGGAATCAACACATACGGGTCCCCAACCCTTTCAGATCAGGCACTTATGCCTTGTGAGAGCGTAAAAATGGGTCCTGGAGATTCAGCAAGATCTCACACTGCCGATGAATTTATTTATATAGAAGAATTAGAACAAGCTATCCCAAAATATATCTCAGTGTTAACTCAATTGGGAGAAGAGTTAAAGGTTTCTTAAGATTCAATTTCCTCAATTATGAAGTTGATTCACCATCTTTGCAATGGATACAATAAAAGTCCTAGTAAAAATCTAGGCATCCTAGAATGGATAAATGATAGCCCCGCAAGAAGCGTGGCTTTTGTTTTTTAGGATCTCTTTAAGTAGAATAAAGCAATTACTTATTTTAATAATTTTATCTGATAAGAAATATAAGTCAAAACGAAGCTTTATTTTTGAAATTATGAGTGATGAGAAAATAAAGTTGATTTGGGATTTAAGAAGTATTGATGCAAAAGAGGTTGCAGAGCATCATGTTAAGCACGTAAGAGAGTATATTGAGGCTAAAGGTTTAGAAAATACAACAGCTGATTGCGATGAGATTTTTCCCCATTACTATTTGGCGTATATTTTGACTACTAAAAATTATATGATTCAATTAAGGGATGACCTAAAGCCTCATCGAGGTGAATATGTATAATTTATAATTTTGTTCTACATTTGCCCAAAATTTTCGAATGAAAAGAATATTCACTTTAGGCTTGTTTAGCTTGATTTTATTGTCTTGTGGAGATAAGAAAAACAAGGCTGAAATTGTTGTTGATTTGGAGTTAGATGCAAAACTAAATTCCATTAATGAAGACAAAAAGTACAAAGCTAAATTTGATGACCAAGAGGTTAAAGTTGAGATCATTAAAAACGAAAATGGGTTCACGCTTTCAACTAAAAAGAAATCCACTCTACTAAGTAAAAGAGAATTAGATTTTTTCTGGATATCTTCTGAAGATGATCAGGTTATATTTAAACAATTAGTTTCATTTCAAAAAGCTTTAAAAGCACAAAAATTAATTGGTTTTGATTGTTCTTTAATGGGGGTTCAATTCAAGGATACTCTAGGTGAAGCTTTTTATCAAGAAGGGATTGAAAAGCAATTAATTGAAAGTAATAGTAACAGAGAGGGAATTTTATTCTCTATTGTTAATGAAGATCTCGATGTTTTATCTACACCAAAAGGAATTACAGATGAAGGAATTACTAAACTAAAGTCTAGAATTCAAAGTTGGAAAACAAACGTGTTAGCAACGCAATGTTTGTTTGATTGGGAAAAAACAATCACAGTCTTATCTACTTTAAAAGCCTTTAATTTATCTGAAAGCAAGCATATTAGCTTTGTTTATTATCTTAACCCTGTTTCTAATTTAATAGAGCCTTATGCTCGTTTCGAAAAAGAAGCAACTGCAGACAATGTAAGAGGAAAGTTGGAAGGAGATAATCAATTGATGGCTTCTTTAAGTTTTACTGATGAGCAGAAGAGTTTAGTTGAGTCGAGCGGAATAGAACTAAAAACATTTAAAGCTCAAAATTTATTTGTTGATACAGTTTCTTGTTTTAATCAAGATGCATTTTTAAAGTATTTCCACAAACAAAATGGGAAGTATATATTAAAGGATAATCAAACGGTAATTTCCGATAACGTAATTGCTCCAAAGGGTGTGAAAATTGAGTTTTCTGAAGGACAAAAAATAGATTTAATAAATGATGGTTTCATTTTGAGTTTTTCTCCTGTTCAAATAAATGGACTTACAATTACCACATCCGATTCTTCTGGAAGAGGTTTACATGTAATAAATGCAAAATTGCCATCTAGTGTGAAAAATGCCACATTTGATGGATTAAAGAATTTGGAATTCATGAATTGGAAATTGCCAAGTGCAGTCACTTTTTATGAATCACCAGTCACAGTAAAGAATAGTAAATTCTTGAATAATCAAAGTGAGGATGGATTGAATTTGTTCCGTTCATATCCTTTTGTAGTTGATAGTTGTTTGTTTGAAAATACTTTTTCAGATGCTTTCGATGCTGATTTTAGTGATGGATTAATAAGTAATACGACTTTTAGGAAATTAGGAAATGATGGAATCGATGTTTCTGGAAGTCAAGTGAAAATTGTTGGTTGTACGTTTATTGAAGTAGCTGATAAAGCTTTAAGTTCTGGAGAGGCAAGTGCTATGGATGTTGATCAAATTGTAATTGATGGAGCGTCATTAGCCATCACTGCAAAAGACAAATCATCAATAAAAATTGCTAATTCTGAGGTAAAGAATTCCGAGGTTGTTTTTTGTGCATTTCAAAAGAAAAAGGAATTTGGACCATCCGTAATTGAAGGAACAAACATTAAGTATAATGATTTTAAAAAGGATTTCTTGATTGAAACAAAATCTAGTTTAACGCTAGATGGTAAATCTGTAGATAAATATACTGAAGACGTAAGAGGGATTCTATACGGGAACGAGTTTGGAAAAGCAACAGTTAAATAGCGTAGTAAATGAACTACAAACATTTGAGCCAATCAATTTGGCTGAAATGGATGGAGTTAGTTTAATGGACAGAACAGACACAAAGTTTGTGTTTGAAGCTAAACTATTGCCGGAAATCTTAAAGGCTGTGCAACCTTTTTATAAGTCTTTAGAAATAAAAGGGAAAAGATTTGCCAACTATAAAACCGATTACTTTGACACATCAGACTTTTACATGTTCACTGCCCATCAAAATGGAAAGCAAAACAGGTATAAAGTAAGATACAGAGAATATGTTGGTTCGGATCTTTCTTTCCTTGAAGTTAAATTCAAGAATAATAAGGGTAAAACTTTAAAATCTCGAATTAAGTCGTGGGTTGATTTAGACAATTTTGATTCGATTGACACCGAATTTTTGAATGAAAAAACACCTTTTGAGGTGGATAATTTAATTCATGTTTTGACTAATAGTTTCTCAAGAATAACTTTGGTGAGCAAAACTGATAAAGAAAGATTAACGATTGACTTTTCTCTAGGTTTTGCAAAAGGAGAAATAGACAAGAAACTAGATAACTTAGTAATAGCAGAGGTTAAGCAGGAAAAGGTTAACAGAAGTTCAAAAGTGATGCAGGTTTTGAAGGATAAGGGAATTCGTCAAGCTAGTTTCAGCAAATATGCTTCAGGTGCTACATTACTGAACAGCCATCTTAAATACAATAAATTCAAGAGCAACATGCTCTATTTAAACAAAATACATCAAGATCATGGGAATATTTGGAATGGAAACAGCTGAAGTTGTTAGATTATTTGGAATGGAAATCTTCAATGCAGACGATTTCTGGAAGTTGATTTTTAAGTTTTTACTAAACTTCACTTTTCTATTTATAACAGTTCGATACATCTTTTATCGTAATAATAGAGATAAGGATTACCTGTTTACATTCATCATTTTTAACATCATTACCTTCTTTGTTTGTGTGCTTTTTAGAAAAACAAACATGGAAATGGGATTCGCATTCGGATTATTCGCTGTTTTTGGAATAATTAGATATCGTACAGAGACAATTCCATTTAAGGAAATGACTTATCTGTTCATTGTAATAGGTTTGGCAATGATTAATGCATTATCAAATAAAAAAATCAGTCACGTAGAGATTATTTTTGTGGATCTTATGATAGTTGCAACAACCTATGGGATTGAAACGATTTGGTTTAATAATCATGAAAGAAGTAAGACTATAGTTTACGAGAAGATAGATATGATTAAACCAGAGAAAGAAGCTGAGTTAATTGCTGATTTAAAAGAGAGAACTGGTTTAGAGGTTTTCAAAGTAAGCGTTGGAAATATTGATTTCCTTAAAGATGTAGCTGAAGTTAAAATTTATTACAAAGAGCAAGTGTAATGAGATTCTTTTTGATTTTACTTGCTTCATTTTTTCTTCTTTCGTGCGGAAATGACGGGGTAGGAGTTGATGGACTAAATTCGGCTTCTAAAGAAATTCTTCCTGATCATAGGAAAACGCCATTAAAAAATGAACTTGGTCACATGCAGGCTGTAATTGAAATTCCTGCTGGAACTAATCATAAATATGAGTATAATTACGACTCTAAATCCTTCGAATGTGAAATCATAGATGGTAAAGAAAGAGTCGTAAAATTTCTGCCTTATCCTGGTAATTATGGATTTCTTCCTGGCACTTTAATGGATAAAGATAGAGGTGGAGATGGAGATGCTTTAGACGTTTTAATATTAGGAGAAACTGTGCCGCAAGGATCAGTTTTGGCTATTCAGCCTATTGCTACGCTAAAACTTTTGGATAGAGGCGAAGAAGATCATAAAATCATAGCTGTTCCGCTTAATAAAGACTTGAATGTTTTAGGAATTTCAAGTTACAACGAATTGCCAGAATCTGTTAAGCAAATCGTCCAAACTTGGTTTGCATCATACAAAGGACCAGGTAAAATGGAGTTTCAAAACTGGGAAGGAGATTCTTCAACGCTTGCAGAAATCAAGAAGTGGGCAAAATAAGTTAAGCATTTTTAAAATCTGCCCTTACTTTTAATTATAGTCCAACGAGTAGTGTAATCCAACACTTTCTTTTCTATTCGACGCGAATTTAATTATAAGATAGGCTACATTAATTAAGTTCCTTGTTTCACAAAGCTTTTGGGATGGAGTTGTTTTTTCGTACAATTCTTCAACTTCTCGGTAAAGAATTTCAAGTCTGTCCAAAGCTCGTTTTAAACGCAAATCACTTCTTACAATTCCTACATACGAACTCATTATGCCTTGTACTTCACGTAAACTTTGAGTGATAAGAACCATTTCCTCAGGAGCTTCAGTTCCTGAAGCATCCCAATTTGGAACGTTATTTTTAAAATCCTTTGCAGTAATATTTTCACTCGATTTTAGGAAAGCACGATGTGAAAATACAATCGCCTCTAGTAATGAATTACTTGCTAATCTGTTAGCGCCATGCAATCCAGTACACGAACACTCTCCAATGGCATAAAGGTTTTTAATTGATGATTGCCCGTGTTCATCAACAACAATACCTCCGCAAGTATAGTGAGCTGCTGGAACTACAGGGATGTAGTCAAATGCAGGGTCAATACCCAAGGATTTACATTTATTATAAATATTAGGAAAATGAGCTTTGAATTTTTTCATATTCAAATGCGTACAATCCAAATACATGCAATCTTCACCGTGAATTTTCATCTCGGTATCAATTGATCTAGCAACAATATCACGAGGAGCTAATGAACCACGCTCGTCATATTTCTGCATAAACTCATTCCCGTTTTGATCCCTTAAAACACCACCAAAACCTCTAACGGCTTCGGAAACTAAAAAGGATGGATAAGAACCTGGATTGTAAAGAGAGGTAGGGTGAAATTGAACAAACTCCATGTCTTTAACCTCTGCCTTTGCTCGGTATGCCATGGCAATTCCATCACCAGTAGCAATAAGTGGATTTGTTGTGGATTTGTAAGCAAGACCAGCGCCACCTGTAGCCATTATCACATTTTTGGCTAAGATAGTTTCAATTTCTTTGGTTACTTTGTTTAAAACGTAAGCTCCATAACACTCAATATTTCCTTCTTTTCTTGTGATTTTTTCACCTAAATGGTGCTGAGTAATAATATCAATCGCAAAGTGGTCTGTATAAATATGAATGTTAGGATGCTGCTCTACTTGTTCAAGTAAAGCCCTTACAATCTCTTTTCCTGTAATGTCTTTGTAATGAAGGATTCTGTTTTCCGAATGGCCTCCTTCTTTTGCAAGATCATAGTCACCTTTTCGGTTTTTATCAAATTTAGTTCCCCATGCTATTAATTCGTCAATTCTTGTTTTTGCTTCTTTAACAACAATTTCTACAATCTCTTTTTTATTTAACCCAGCTCCAGCATCAAGTGTATCAGCAATGTGTTTTTCAAAATCATCCGTTTCTGTCCAAACTCCAGCAATTCCGCCCTGAGCATAAGATGTATTGGATTCTTGGGTGTTTTCTTTCGTAATCAACCCAACAACACCAGTATCAGCAGCTTTAAGTGCAAAACTTAATCCTGCGATTCCTCCTCCAATAACCAAGTAATCCAAACGATTCTCCATGCGTGTAAATTTAACCAAACATCACAAAACAAAAAAGACTGTCCGAAGGACAGCCTTTAAATATTTTTCAAAACGAAATTTAGTTTTTCTTCTCTTCAACTTCTCCTTTCGCTTCGTTCTTCATTTCGTTAGTTGCGTCTTTGAATTCTTTAACACCCTTTCCTAATCCTTTCATTAGTTCCGGAATCTTCTTTCCTCCAAATAATAAAAGAACAACTAAAACGATAAGAACGATCCCCCAAGGACCCATTCTTTGAATAAATAATAATGGTGCTTCCATACTAATGGCGTTTAATTTACGCAAAGGTACTAAAAAATTGCATTGGCATTTGCTGACCTTTGAGTGGTTATGTTAAGAAGTCTTAATTAAATAACAAAGGGGACTGAATCAATTAAGAAACAGCCCCCTTTGGGTACATAATAGCTAACAAATATTTTAAATAAACTCTTTGTAAGGAACAAAGTTTGCGGCCAAACGAGTGATGTAACTTTTCTCAGAAAATACAGACTCGTTGATTGCGTCCTTGATATAATTTACTCTGATTTTGTAATAGTTTTGAATGGCTTGGAATTGATTACAGCTCAAAGGCTCGCCATCCATTTCTTTGATAATCAAATCATTAATTGTAATGATGTTTTGGTTGAATTTACTCTTGTATTTATCAACCAACTTTTTCAAGTTTAATGTTTTCATAAGGCAGGGAACTTAACTAACTCCCATATTAAACTTGAAAAAATTAAAAAAGTTACGGGTAATCACGTATTTAAATACGTTTAAAACTAGAGTCCTATGTATTCGGTAGTTTTTACTTTTACTTTTTTAGAAACTCCTAATGCGCCAGCATGCACGTATCCATCTACTTCGATCTTTACTTTACCACCTTGGTTAATGATGGACATCAGTGATAACAGACCAGTTCCAAGAATATTTTTAATTTTTGCTTCAATTGCAACATCTACAACACCATCGCTTTTTTTAGGAATTTTTACTTTTTTGGTGATTTGAAAATTACCTAAGTTCACGCCATTGGCTTTAACCGATATATCACCACCTTTTGCTTTAATGGCAAACCAATTAGGGTTTTCGACTTTAATGCCAAGATTTAACTTAATCCCTTTCATGGAGAATTCTTCAACTTTGTAAGTACTTAATCCTTTAAATTTTAAGTCTTTAAAGGCAACACAACCTTGAAGTGATAATACAACTGAGACTAAGAAAAAATAACGCAAGTAAATGTTCATAGCAGATAAACGCTGGATTTTAAGAAATATTCCTGTTTATTATTTTTCCAGGATTGATTTAATATCTGGTTTGAAATAATTTGGACCTTTTAAAACCTTTCCATCTTCACGATAAATTGGTTTTCCGTCAGCACCAAGTTTACTCATATTACTTCGTTGAATTTCTTCAAAAACTTCAACAATTTTATGTTGCATTCCATGCTTCATGATTGTTCCAAAAAGGATATACATCAAATCACCTAATGCATCAGCAACCTCAACTAAATCGCCATTTTTTGCAGCTTCTAAATATTCTTCGTTCTCCTCTTTTAAAAGATCAAAACGCAATTGAATATCTTCAGGAGATAACTCAACAGTTGGTTGATGATTGTTTTTAATTCCAAATGAATCGTGAAATTCCTCTACGCATCCTATCAATGCATGAATATCTTTGACAGAAGCCATAATTATGCTACTTTCATTTCTTTAAGTTCCTCTGGCAGATTTGCCCAGCTGTAAAAAACACCAATATTTTCACCTTGCTTCCAAAGTGGCATGTCAGGATGAAAAGCAAAATTGAAAACACGATCTGTATCCTCTACATCATAAACTTCTTCCTCTTTAATTAGAGCAGATTCGATAACAACTAAAAATGATTCATCATCACCTATTAGCTCTATCACTCTACAGTCTTTCAATTTTACCGATTCAGTAACATTATCGTCCTTATCATAAAGCGGTAATTCAAAGTCTTTAGACTCATCTTTGATGGTTACAATGTCAAAAGGAAGTTCTTCACTAAACTCCCATTCTGCAGCGTGAATATTGAAATTTACTGTCATGCTTGATGTTTTGCATAAAGATACTTAAATAGCCGAGAAGAACTAAAAAGCCTTTATTGATTATCTGGTTAAAACGATATAATCGTTTAGGACTGTTTTAAGGAATTGCGTTCTTTTTTGAGGAACCTCTTTTATATCAAGTTCGGAGCAGATTTTTTGTGTCAATTCTGCTAACAATTTCTTGTAATGTTGGTTTGGATTAGACTGAGCACGATCAAGTGTATTTTTTAGCAAAAGCATATCTTCTTCTGTGAATCTTACAACACCTTCGTATTTTGGCTCATAATTATCTTGGGTTTTAATTTTTAAGACATCCTTAATCGTCATTTGATTCCTTGGTCGGGTTTTAATAACACAAGTATCACCAACAATATCACCTAAACGTTGGTTATAATCATTACTCATGATAGTTAACATTGCAACACTTCCGGCAGAGAATAATATGTCGATTAATCGGAACATCCAACGCTTTCCATAATCACCCATGTCCATTTGTTGTCCGTTGCACTTAACAACCTTAATTCCTAGCGCTTTTTTACCAATAGATTGCCCGTTCCAAAATGCTTCGCAAAATAAATGATATCCAAAAAAAACAGGAGTGACTATAAAAACAATGATAATGAACGTGAAAATATTTCCTTCACCTTGATTAAAAAGGGATGTAATACTTATTAACCAAGTCATTAAAGTTAAAAAAACAATAAGTAAAACCGTATCAATTACAAAAGCTAAAATACGCTCCATTAAACCAGCCAATTCGTAATCGATGGCTACATTTTGGGTTGTATTTATGCTTATAGTTCTCATTTACTTGACCAATATAGGAAGAAATTGTACAAATTATTTTGGAATAAGAAGTATAAACAGCAATTTTATTCCTGAATACTACCGAGTTGAGGGAAACCACATTTATACGTCAGAAAAAGGAGAGCTGGAAAAAGTTCGAGGAGATGCAAAAAAGGGATAATGTAAACCCTGATGAGCTCACCAAGTTGTTTGTGGAAATTACCGATGATTTAAGTTATTCTCGTACTTTTTATTCCAAGCGTTCCGTAAGAGTATATCTTAATTATCTTTCTCAGTTGGTCTTTTTAAAGGTTAACAAAAACAAAAAAGTTAGAATTTCAAAATTCGTGAAATTTTGGACTCATGGTTTACCAATGGAAATGGCGAGAAGTTGGCGAGCGATGTTATTGGCTTTGGGAATTTTCTTTGGTGCGTTGATGGTTGGAATAGTGTCTACGGCAAATGATATTGATTATGCTACTCAAATCATGGGTCCGAGATATATTCAAATGACCGATGAAAATATTAAAAATGGCGATCCGATGGCTGTTTATCATCAAGGTGAAAATTCAGCTTGGTCATCTTTTATGCTAACAAGGCATAATACCCAAATTTCGGCAATGACCTATACATCTGGAGTTTTGGGCGGTATTCCATCCATAATTATCATGATTAAAAATGGGATTATGCTAGGAACGTTCCATTATTATCTTTATCACAAAGGTGTTTTGGAAGAATCCATGTGGGTAATTTGGATTCATGGAGTTTTGGAAATATCCAGTATTATAATTGCTGGTGGTGCCGGATTAGTGCTAGGCGGAGGATTATTGTTTCCTGGAACTTATACCCGCCTACAATCGCTAAGAATTTCAGCAAAACGAAGTTTTAAAATTGCCCTGAGTTGCATTTTTATCTTGATTATTTCAGGTTTTATTGAGGGAAGTATCACACGATATACCGATATGCCAATGTTTTTGAAATACTTGCTGGTTTTAGGCTCATTGGCTTTCATAGGTTTTTACTTTGTTGCCTACCCAATTTACTTGTTTAGAACTAAAATTTCCACGGGTAAATTCATCTTCCATGATGATATTCCGCATGTTGATTTTAAGAGACTTCAATTGGAAAAGGTAAGAGAAGTGGGTGAGATGTTTAATGACACTTTGAATTTATTTCGCCAAATTTTTGGGAAAGTATTCAAAGGTTGGCTTTTACTATCATTTCCCATTTTGATTTCAGTGGTAGGTTATCACTTTTTTTATGTTACGGATTTTGATGAAGAGCTATTTTGGTGGATCAGTATAGGTGAATTTCTTTATCCAGATGAAGAGAATTTGGTCAATTTTGGATTCTTTATTGGTCTAGTTTATTCCCTTTTTATTACTGTTTACTATGCCTTATATTGTTACAGAAATGAAAAGGATTTCAAGATTTTTAACTTCTATGGTTATGCTATTAAAGGCATATTAAAGACTTGGCCATTGTTATTAATAGCATCTGGAATTTATTTCGCGTGGCATCCAATATGGATTTTTGTGTGGATTGTTTTTATTCCGTTCACTTACCTCTTCACTTATTTAGGTTTTTATGATCAAGGAAAATATGGTGAATTGTTTAAAGGAGGTTCGAAATTGATATTCAAATCATGGTTTGGTTCAATTGCCTTTTATCTTTTACAACTAGTAATTCCTCTTATTCTTTTTGTTACAATGTATTTCCTATTCGGATCAAAAGGATTAGGGTTGTTTGATTTTGTTATCGAGTTCATATTGGAACATGTTGATCCATTTACAGACGATTTAGCACCAATTGCCAACTCAATTAATTTCGTGTTGTATTATTTCATTTTTTCAATGATTATCTTCTTCGGAATTATTGGCTTAGTTATTCAATTTCATTCTGTTAGAGAAAGAATTCAAGCACTCACTTTGTATAATAGATTAAAAGATTTTGGAAACAAACATAGCTTATTTGAGCAATTAGATGAAGGAGATTATTAAACATACAATAATCATCATTTGTTTAGTTTTTGGCATTAGCTCAAGGGCTCAATCCACTATTAATATAGATGAAGCTATTGAAGAATTTTCCCATGAATTAGAAGATGTGGAGGTTGTTGAAGAGGAAATTGAAAAGAAAGAGTTTGACTCCGAAACCTATCAAAAACTAAAAGAAGATGTTGATTTGATTGAGGAAATGGAGCAGAAACGTCTGCAGGCGGATAGTTCTCAATTTGGTGTTGGATATGGTGTTGAGCAAGGAGATGATTATGTGATTTATCATTTTGACACGGTATCAGGAACAGGGACGTACATAGAGAATCACCGTGGAAGTGGTGAGCGAAATATTGGGGATGGTGTTCAACCGGATGCCAGAGAATATAAAAAGCGCAAAGCGTTTCACAGAAGAGCAGCTAGGGAGAGAGGAGAAAATAGAAGAAGAGATATTGATAAGGAAAAACTGAAAAGACAAAAGGAAAAGGAGAGACCAGAAGAAGAGGAAAAAGAAAAAACAAAGAATTCCTCAAACAATTCGGGGGATGGGTTCTTTAAGTTTTTACTCATTATTATTATCGCAGGTGTTTTGGGCGCAGCAGTTTATTTCTTGTTTTTGAATGCGCCAGTTGAAGGTAATTCTGCCAAAATATTCTACGATCAGGAAATGAATCCTGAAGCTGTTCAATTATCGGAATTAGAAATTAAAATTAATGCAGCTAAGGATGAGAAAGATTATAGAAGTGCAACTCGACTTTATTTTGTTTGGGTAATTAAGGAGCTTTCGGATAAAGGATATATCCAATGGAAAAAACGAAAAACCAATTACAATTACTTATTAGAAACTGAGGGAAAACCATTCCACAAAGATTTTGAGTCGGCTGTAAAAAATTACGAATTCATTTGGTACGGTAAATACGAATTGAAAGAAGCAGACTTTAATGTTATTGAAAACCACTTCAAAAATCTAATCAACAAAATCTAGTCTACTTAAATGAACAACTCAATTAAATATATCATAATGGCGGTACTGGTTTTCGGACTAGGGGCTGTGGTATATTTTTTTGGTGGAGATGATGGAGTTGATGAAGATTTAGAAAAGAGAATAGTAGAGTCTATTAATTGGGAAAAGAACTACGACTCAAAAAGTCGACATCCTTACGGAACTTATTTGTTACACGAAGCTTTAGCAACTGGTTTAAAAGGTCATGAATTAAAGGATATTGATGTTTCTGTTCAAGAATATTTTGATAGTTCGGAAATTCAAATTCAAGCGCCTCAAATCACTTATATGTTCATTGGTAAATCCCTCAATTTGTATAATGAAGAGGTGGGTGATTTACTGCAATTTGTGAGCGAAGGAAACAACATGTTTGTAGCGGCCGAACATTTACCCGTTAAATTATTGGAAGAGCTGTTTTATAATTATAACAACTATAATTATTTCAGTCATAAAGAGGATACAGCAATTACACTCTCATTTGAGCATAGTGATTTTGGAAATGAGTATCGATTAGAAAATATTGAAAAGGATAAAGCTAAAACAAGAAGATGGAGACATTTGAATTACGGTTTAGATTATAAATACAATGGATCTTTAATTGGTTCAATTTTTTACCGGCCGTGTTTTATGAAGTTCGAATATGGTTCAGGAACTATTTTGATTCACACAGTCCCTCAAGCTTTTTCCAACAAATTTTTAAGTTCCGATGCAGGAAAGGAATATGCTGAAATTGCTTTATCGTATTTCCCAAATTCAACTATTCTTTTCGATAATTATACCCAGTATGCTTATGATGATGGTTTAATGGAAATTGATTATTCAAATGATAATAGTTATTCCAGTAATGGAAGAGGATTGGATGGATTTGATTCTTTGAAGTTTTTACTTACTCAAACTTCGTTGCGATGGGCTTATTTCTTAATTCTTGCGGCAATTGTATTATTCGTGATTTTTAAAGGAAAGCGAGAGCAAAAAATTATTCCAACTATGCAATCAAATGATAACTCATCGCTTGAATTTACGGAAACAATTGCCAGATTATATCTTAGTCAAAACCAGCACAACAAGCTTATTGTGCATATGGAAACCATCTTTAAAAACAAGATGAAAGCCAAGTATTACATCGCTTATTCTGATGACGAATCTTATGCAAGAAGAATAGCCCGTAAATCTGGAGTAGACCAAAAAGAAATTACACATTTATTAAACTTATTCAAAGGAGGATCCAACATAACAGCTGTGTCGGATGAATACCTTATTAACCTATATAAAAAGCTGAATGATTTTTATAAAAAAGCCAAGTAATTATGGAGAATAACGAAAATATAGAAGCGGAAAATCAAGAGAATTTAAACCCTTACATAGGTGATGATGTTCCAACAGATGAGACAGATACACCAGTGCTAACGGTTGAAGTGCCAACTGAGTTTATACCAGAATCGCGCTTGAAATTAAAGAAGTTTCAAGAAAAGATTGAGGCTGTAAAAACCGAAGCGAGGAAAATGATTATTGGTCAGAATCAATTAATTGATCAAATCTTATTAGCCATTTTTTCTCGAGGTCACGTTTTGTTAGAAGGTGTTCCTGGAATTGCAAAAACTATGACTTCGAAGGTTACTGCAAAGACATTATCGGTTGATTACTCAAGAATTCAATTCACGCCGGATTTAATGCCTTCTGATGTGTTGGGGACATCTGTTTTTAATGTCAAAACATCTGAATTTACTTACAAAAAAGGACCTATTTTTTCCAACATTGTTTTGATAGATGAAATTAACAGAGCTCCAGCTAAAACTCAGGCTGCTTTGTTTGAGGTAATGGAAGAGCGTCAAGTAACCAATGATGGTCAAACCTTTAAAATGGATCCACCATTTTTTATCATGGCTACTCAAAACCCAATTGAGCAAGAAGGGACTTACAGGCTGCCTGAGGCACAGTTGGATAGATTTTTATTCAGAATCAAATTAGAGTATCCTTCGTTAGCTGATGAAGTACAAATTTTACAACGTTTTAAAAATAGTATTCGAGAGGTGTCTTTTGATGATATTAATCCTGTGCTAACTGCTGCCGATATTGAAGAATTCCAAGGTTTAATTGAGGAGGTGAAAATTGAAGATCAGTTGATTGAATACATTGCAAAGATTGTTGGAGAAACTAGGAATCACGCCAGATTGTATTTAGGTGCTTCACCAAGAGCGTCGTTATCAATTTTAAAAGCAGCTAAAACAGCCGCAGCCGTTAGAGGTCGTGATTTTGTTACCCCTGATGATATTCAATACGTTGCCGAGCCTGTTTTAAATCACCGAATTATTTTAACACCCGAAACAGAAATGGAAGGAATTACCGCTGAGGATGTAATTGCTGAAATCGTACAAAAAATTGAAGTGCCTAGATAAATTTAGACCATGGACTATGGACCATGGACAACAGACTTGAAAACAAACAAATACATATCAAATTTATATTTAACCAACTGGTTTTTCCTGTTGCTAGCAATAGCAGCTTCGGCATTTGTATTGAGTTTTCTCTTCCCATCTCTGTTCTTTTTTGCTCAAATGTTTTTGGCTTTTGTTTTAGGGTATTTATTCATTGATATCTTAATTCTTTATTCAAGTTCTACAAAAATTCAAGCTGAACGAATTGTAAAAGAGCAACTCAATTTAGGGGAGGATAACCATGTGAAAATTGAGGTTAAAAACCATTATAATTTGCCAGTCCGATTAAAAATCATCGATGAAATACCTTATCAATTTCAAATAAGAAATTTTCATAAATTCTTAACCTTAGGTCCAGATCAAGCGGAAACAATTGATTACTACTTAAAACCAGTTAAAAGAGGAGAATATGAGTTTGGTTCGTTAAACGTTTTTGTGGGTACTTTCCTGCGAATGGCTCAAAGAAGGGTGCGATACTCTCAAGATTTTGCGGCCAAAGTTTATCCTTCAGTAAGGTTAATGCGTGAGTTTGAATTAAAGGTATTTACCAATTCTAATTTGAGCCATGGCGTAAAGAAAGTACGTCAAATTGGAAATGCGCAAGAGTTTGAGCAAATTAAACCTTATGTTCAGGGGGATGATTTCCGAAAAATAAACTGGAAAGCAACAAGTAGGAAGGCCGAACTCATGGTTAATCAATACCAAGACGAAAGGTCTCAATCTATTTATTCTATTTTGGATAAAAGTAGAGTAATGAAAATGCCTTTTGACAATATGACTCTGCTTGATCATAGTATTAATTCGGCATTGGTAATTTCGAATATCGCTTTAAGAAAGGATGATAAAGTTGGATTAATGACTTTTTCGGATAAGTTGGGAGTTCATGTAAAATCGGAAAAATTAGGAGGTCAATTAAGAAAGTTATTAGAGAATTTATATCGTCAAAAAACGCGTTTCAATGATGCCAATTACGAAATGCTTTATTACGGTGTCAGACAAAATATTAAAGGCCGAAGCTTATTGTTTTTATACACAAATTTCGAAAGCGTATACGCAATGGAAAGAGCGATGCCAATGCTAAGAAAAATCGCAAAATTGCATTTATTAGTTGTAATCTTTTTTGAGAATACTGGTTTGGTTGAAAAGGCAAATAAAAAGGCTGAAACCATAGAAGAAATCTACGTTCAAACAATGGCTCAAAAAGCGGTAATAGAAAAACAAACAATTGCCGCCGAACTTCAGAAATACGGGATCAACACCATTTTAACTACTCCTGAAAAGCTAAATGTTGACACAATCAATAAATACCTAGAATTAAAAACTAGAGGAATGATTTAAAAAGCTAATTCCCGTAATTAGCATTATTTCAGAAGTACTTTCGATGACTATCAAATGACGAGGAGTACTATTTATTAGTATGCAAAAGATGACTTTTTAAGACGCCCACAGATCTTTGGGATCGCATGGATCCATTTCGATAAAAAATTATAATTTACGTCTTCCAGAGTGATAGCGAAGGATCCAAAGCCATGCATTGTAATAAAAGGTAATAGCCAATATAAAATTTCATAACCTGTCCATTTCAAACTCTTCAAATAAACAAATAGTTCTAATAATTCTTAAAGTTCCAATGTTTTGTTTTGTCTTTTCTTTTTGTCTTTTCTTCTCTCCTTCCAGAGTTTAATAACATTATTTGATTCATATTTGCCACTTAATGAGTAATAGTATCTTATTGTATAAGTAACTATATGAAAAGGTTTATCACTTTGATTTGTAGCATTATTAAAAGGTAAGTTATTCTTTGAAAAAGCTTTTGTAAATCCACCTTTACCTCCAAATTGTAATAAATGGTTTCCTTCTGAGAGTAAAATCATCTCGAAACCCATGCCGAATTGAAAAGGTTTTATGTCTTGAATAGACTCCTTTCCATCTTTTGTATTCTTATTGGAGAAAATATTGAGTCCAAAAAATGGACCGAAGGATGGCAAATATTTTTTTCTAAATGAAGTAAGATAAATTGGTAAATATGAATCAAAAGACGAAATTAGACCACCATCAACTAAATCTCTTTCTTTAATCCAACTATAACTTAAACATGGCAACCATCTGATTCCAACGTTTTCAGATATATTATGTTCAAATGTAAAACCTAAATCGAAAGCAGAAAGAGGTTGAAAATATGCTAATTCAGAAGGTAATTGATCATTATTTCGCCAAAAAATAGGGTTATAATCTTTTATTCCATAAGAAAAGTTTAAAGCATAATCATTTGCTTTCACTTGCATTTCAAAAAATAGTATGAAACAAAAAATAATAACTTTCATATCAAAATTCTAAACTATAAATATCTACAGATTTTTCTTTAAATAGATCCGTGTGATCCACAAATATCTGTGGGCGAATTTAACCAAATTTAATTAGTGACAGTCTTCAATTAAAAATAAGCTTCAAGTACCTTTGTTTGTTGAAGTTTTATGCAATTTTAGCGTGCGGAAAAGTGGTGCTTTTTGTCATGCCGAACTTGTTGCGGTATCTGTTGATTAAAACTTACCACGCCACATTGAAAGACAGTGACGAATCACTAGTCTGAACACGAAAAATTAGGAATCCAACACAAAGGCAAAAGTGCTATTTTACGTACATTGATTTGTAGTTTTCCGAGAATTCATTGGAGCTAGCGTAGCTTGTGAGCCAAGCGATTAAAAATGGGAAATACTTTAGACTATCATTGGTGTTTTCATGTAAATGAAGTAAGTCTTTTAAAAGATGATCAGCTATAAATTTTAATTCACCTGAGCTCGATTCTTATTAGCTTGAAATTCAGTAAATTATGTTGGTAAAAACTTGTTAGGAAATATGGTGATTTGCAGAAAAATAGCGATTTTTATTACTTCTAAACAAATGAAAATCAAATATTTAACATGCAAAT
>CAXRIN010000057.1:0-13947 GCA_964230605.1 Flavobacteriaceae bacterium | reverse complement strand
GAATTCGCCTTTTTCTACCTGACCTACTACAAGTAATTTAAAGGCCATTGTGTAATCGCGTTGTGTTCGCTTAACTCCTTGATTATTCCGTTTTTTCATAATAAGTCCTAAATGTGTCAACTTATTTCAGGACGGGACAATATTTCAAAAAAAGGCCGATACAAATCGGCCTTTTTTTTCTAGAATGTAAAGTCTTTACTATAATAAAGTTGAAGATAAACTTGACGTGCAACCCAAGCATCTGTAGCTGCATATCTTAATTGAGCCTCACTTAATTCATTTGCCTCCCAATTACTAGTTTGTTGCCTTTTACTTATTCTAAACCCTAAAACCATAGCTGCAAGATTTCGTGCTCCAATATTTTTGAAATTTAGTGTCTTACAAAGAATGTTTAGGTCGGTTACATTGTTATGGTTAAATGGCCTATATTGATCAGAAAGTTCTTTCATATCTTGAAGAACAGCAATACCAATTTTTTGAATTTGAGGATTTTCAAAAATTCTTGCCAAAGCAAAAGGAAATCCCATTTTGTTAAGTCTGAATAAATAAACCCTTTTTCTTGTTGCTATTTGTATAAGAGCGGTTTTATTTAATATTCCTTTCTTAAAGGTTGGTTTGGTTTCTGTATCTACACCAATGATATTTTCATTTTCAATTTCTTCAATAGCGTCGGCTATTTTCACAGGAGAATCGACAATAATTATTTCTCCTTCGAATTTTCCGAGGGGAAGGTCATTGACTTCAGTTTTTGAGATTTCGGTTTTCACTACAGGTAAGCAAAGTTAGCTTAACTTTGAATTTTTGCAACTTGAATAAAAATGAGTTTTAACGAGTCAACGTTTAAAAAGTTGGGATTTAGGCCCAAGAAAGGGGGGGAGAGGATATTAACTGCAAGTGCTGAAGTGGCTAGAAATGAATTTATTACGATTGATCTAATTGTAAGTTCTGGAGAGGTTTCTTTCGCAGGAATAGAAATAGATGGTCCAAAGGCGAATGAAATAAGAAAGGAGTACCTTAAAGAGTACTCCTTGGAAGAAATAAATAAGCTTTTTACTGATTATTAACTCTTGCGTCTTTTCTTTCTTAGTTTGTATTTATTATCAAAAACCTCAGTAGGGGTAATGTCGAAATGAAATTTATATCCTAATGATAATTGAATATAAGCGTCTTTATGGTTTATTCTAGGCATTCCGTAAATAGAGTGGTTTCCCCAACGGTATCCAACACCGAATCCTAAATTTAATCCGTCATACGTCCAGTATCTCTGATCTTCAGGTAAGCTTCCTGTGAATTCACCTTTGTCATTTATAGAATCTCTTGTGCTTCTGAAACCTGGACCGATTAAGATATCAAAAGTTAAAGGGTGAAAGTCTACTATGATTCTTCTGAAATTAAAATCAAACTGATAATCAAAATAATCTCTTTCAGTGGATGGAGCGTATAAATGGAACTCTGGTCCAAGACTGTTCTTTCTTAAAAACCAAACATATGATTTAAATCCCATGGCTGTTTTTCCGTTGAGGGAATTGTAATGTAAGCCAGATTCAACTGAAAACATTGTTGTTGGTAATAAATTTGATTCATCATCATCTTGAGCAATAGCTGGGCTGATGATTAAAACTGCAATTAAAAAAAGTAAATTCTTCATAACAAAAGGGCATAAAAAAAGGGTAAGCTACTTATATCGCACCGCTACAACCGCCTACCCTTGCTACCTTCCGGTCCTGGGGGAGTTCAGCAGGAGCTGGTCGTATAAGACTTACCCAGCAGCAAATGTAAGCAGAAACTTAAGAATTTACAAGTGTTGATTTGAAAAGGGAGTTACATTATGTCTTATTAAGATTATTTAACTTGATATTTATCTTCTAACAATAGTTTGTTGGGCAGCCTAAAGTTGAAAACGTTTATATTTACAGTCAAATTCTAAATTTTAAAATGAAAGATATTTCCATTGTTATCCCTCTTTTTAATGAGGCGGAATCACTACCTGAATTACATGAGTGGATTGTAAAGGTGATGACAAAGCATAGTTTCACTTATGAGATATGGTTTATCAATGATGGAAGTACTGATAATTCTTGGGAAGTAATAGAAAATCTTAAGTCTAAGGATGAAAATGTTAAGGCGGTAAGATTCCAAAGGAATTATGGGAAGTCTGCCGGTTTGTTCGTTGGTTTCGAAAAAGCAGAGGGGGAAGTTGTTGTTACTATGGATGCAGATTTGCAAGATAGTCCTGAGGAGTTGCCAGAAATGAGAAGAATGATTGTTGAGGATGGTTTTGATTTGGTTTCGGGTTGGAAGAAAAAACGATTTGATCCAATAACTAAAACTATTCCAACGAAATTGTACAACTGGGCAACCAGAAAAATGAGTGGAATTAAGCTGAATGATTTTAACTGTGGTTTAAAGGCTTATAAGTATGATGTTATAAAAAGCGTAGAGGTTTATGGTGAAATGCATCGCTATATTCCGGTTTTAGCGAAATGGGCTGGATTCAAAAAAATAGGAGAGAAAGTAGTTCAACATCAAGCTAGAAAATATGGCTATTCAAAATTTGGATTGAGTAGATTCATTAATGGACCGCTCGATTTAATGTCTATTATTTTTGTTGCAAAATTTGGTAAGCGACCAATGCATTTTTTCGGTGTTCTAGGAGCATTTATATTTTTTCTAGGATTTATTACTGGAGGTTACTTATCAATAGATTGGTTTTTAACCTTAGTTATGGAGGTTTCGGATGAGTATTATCCAATGACGGATAGGCCAATATTTTATTTCAGTTTGGTTTTTATGATTATAGGAACCCAATTGTTTTTAGCCGGTTTTGTCGCTGAATTGATAACAAGAAACTCAAGTGTTAGAAATAATTACCAAATCGCACAAGTGCTTGATTAATGACTTTTTCGGAAAAAATAGGCCTTTCTTTCAGAAGTTTTGGTACAGCGCATAAATTTATTTTAAAAAACAATCTCTGGCATTTCGTCTATATTCCAGGTATTATTAATGTTTTTATTTTTTACTTCTCTTTTAACTGGTTTATTGGTGAGGTTGCAGGGTTTATTTCAGGAATATTTGAATTTGAATGTGGAGACGGTTTTTGGGGATTATTATGCGGTCTTTTGCAAGTCCTTTCATGGTTTCTTGAAATCCTTGTGAGATGGATTTTATATGTAACCTTCATAGGTATCTATCTTTACATTTATAAAAACTTAATCTTGCTAATTTATTCTCCAGTATTGGCATATCTTATCGAGTTAGTTGAGAAAAAACATAAAGGGATAGATACCCCATTTAACGTGGAACAATTCTTAAAAGACACCGTAAGAGGAATCATTCTTGTTTTAAGAGGTTTGTTTGTTGAAGGGTTTGTGCTGCTTGCGTTGTTTATAATGGCTTTTGTGCCAATTATTAATTTCCTTCAGCCGGTTTTAATGTGGCTTGTTAGTGCTTATTTTCTAGGTGTTAGTATGATTGATTACTCGCTAGAAAGAAAAGGACTAAATGTAAAAGAAAGCATTAATTACAGTAAAAAACATAAATCTTTAGCAACGGGAATTGGATCTGTTTTTCAGCTTGTTTTCATTATACCTTTTGTAGGGTGGATGATTGCACCAACGTATAGCGCAGTAGCTGCTTATTTCGCTGTAGACGAGTTGAATAAGATTGAAAATTAATGAGAAGACTAGTTGCATCATTATTCTTTATACTTTCTTTTCTTGTAGGTTTTACACAGGGAAACTTTCCTGTGTGGGATAAAGATTATGCATGGGGTGGAAGTGACAATGATTATTTGATGGATATTCATCAAAATGAGAAGAATCTAAAAATAACTGCAGCTGGACACACTTATACTTCTAATAATCAAGATGTTTCTGGATTTACTAAAGGCTTATCAGACTTCTGGGTGGTTCAAGTAGATACAGGTGGAGTTATTCAATATGAGAATTCTTTTGGAGGAGATTCTACAGATAATTTAGCTGCAATGGTTCCAACTGCTGATGATGGATATTTATTAGCTGGTTATTCTGCGTCGGGGAAAAATGGAGAAAAATCTCAAGATTCCAAGGGAGGTTTCGATTATTGGATTGTTAAAATCAATGCTTCGGGAAATAAACAATGGGATAAAACGATTGGTGGGAGTGGTGATGATATTTTAACTTGTGCTATAGGTACAGGTGATGGGAGCTATTTGCTTGGAGGTTATTCTAGAAGTGGAAAGTCAGGTGATAAATCAGAAGTCGGTTATGGATATGAAGATTTTTGGTTAGTAAAAGTAAACAGTTCTGGTAATGTTGTTTGGGATTTGACATTGGGAGGAGATTCAACAGATATAATGAAAAGTTTAGCTCTTGGAACAAAAGAGATTATTGTTGGAGGTCATTCAGTTTCTCATATAAGTGGTTCAAAATCAGAAGATTCTTATGGTGGATATGACTTTTGGTTAAACAAAGTCGATTTTTCAGGTAACCTAGTTAATGATACTACCTTGGGAGGGAATGAGGATGATTTTTTAGAAGAGATAAGAACAAAAGCACACTCTCCAGGTTATTGGGTAGCAGGAACAACTCATTCTGGAGCAACCGGAACTAAAACATCCAACGCAAGAAATAATGGAGACGTGTGGTTTTTAAGAATGGACAGAGAATTTAAAGTGTCAGTTGATGTTACTGTTGGTTCTAACAATGCTGAATTATGTAAAGATATGGAGGTTTCTCCTGAAGGTTCTGTGATAATAGCAAGTAGAGGAAGTGGTGGAGGTGGTAACAAAGGTAGCGGTACCAACGGGGGGCAAGATTATTGGATTTTTAAAGCCGATACATTTGGTAATATATTTTGGGACAGAAATTATGGAGGTAGTGATGGAGATAGTTTGGAAGCTATTTTCATTAAGTGTGATAGAGGTATTTTAGCTGGAGGTTACTCTGCTTCAGGTATATCTGGAGATCGATCCCATGCGAATAAAGGGGAGGTTGATTATTGGGCTTTTGAATTATCTGTTCCAACTCATCCTTGGTTTAGAGCAGCAAATGTTTGTGCGCGAACGCCTTTAAATTTCTTTGATGAAAGTGATGTTTGGCCAGATACTTGGCTTTGGAACTTTGATGATCCGTTGTCTGCTAATAATACATCAGAAGATCAACATCCAATTCATACTTATACAGAGCCGGGGGTATATAATGTTTCCATGACAATAAAAGAAGGATGTCAAAATGATACAACATTGATAAGACAAATAACAGTTTATGATAACACAGTTTTAGGGAAAGTGGATTTGGGAAGGGATTTTAGTATTTGTGGAAATGCTCCTGTAGAATTAATAAATCTTGATCCTGAAGAACCATTTAGGGTTACTTACAAATGGAGTACTGGAGATTCTACACAGTCTATTTTAGTGGATACTTCTGGATTTTATTCGTTAACGATTTCAGATGCAAATTGTAGTGAGACAGATGAGGTTCAGATAGATACCTGTCCGGATTTTGCTATTCCCAATGCTTTTACTCCAAATGGAGATGATATGAATGAAGTGTTTAAAGTTGTTGGAATTGGTTTGCATGAGTTTGAATTAATGATTTTTAATCGTTGGGGACAAATGATTTACCGGTCTGAAGATCAAGATGAAGGCTGGGATGGAACATATAAAGGTAACCCTTGTCAAATTGATGTATACGTTTATAAACTTGTATATAAGGGCTTAGGTCTCTCTAGACATGAAAAAGTAGGTAGGGTAGCGCTTATTAGATGACAAATTGCATACTGATTTACTTTCATAAGTCATCAATTTTTATACTTTTGTTGTTTAGCAAAATCAGATCCCAAATCTGAATTAACTTTAAGATTTTTAGAATGAAAAGAACTATTGGGTTTTTCCTATTTTCAGTTGTTTTGTCATTGAGCATGTCTGCTCAGAAATTGTCACCGAAAGATAGAATTAAAATGCAAGAGGCTGATAATGCTTTCTACGCTAAATATTATGAAGAGGCAATTAAGCTATACAAGTCTGTTTACAACAAAAATATGACTAACCCAGTTGTTAATTATCGACTAGGGTTTTGTTATTTGTATTTAGGCGACTTCCAAGATGCATTAGATTATTTTGAAGCCGTTAGTGATGGTGGATTAAAGAAAAAGCACTCTGAGTATTACTTTGGGCATGGTTTAGCTTTTCAAAGATTAGGGAAGTATGATGAGGCATTGGAAAAGTATAAGGACTTCAAACAAAAAGGTAGACCAAAGGATCAAACTTATTATGAAGTTGATAATCATATATTACAATGTAACTTCGCTTTAACAGCTATTGATGCTCCTGTTTCTGTGACGATTGAGAATTTGGGTGATTCAATTAATTCTAAATACGATGATTATCACCCTTCAGTAAGTGCAGATGGTAAGAAATTTATTTTTACTTCAAGAAGAGAGGATTCTAAAGGTGGAGTTCAGTTGGTAGATGGTCAGTATTATGAGGATGTTTATGAATCTAAATGGAATGAAGGACAAGAGATGTGGGGAGAGTCAAAGCCAGTTGAGGGTGCTCTTAACTCCGATGAATACGATGCAAACTGTAGTATTACACCTGATGGACAAGGGATTTTAGTCTATAGAAATATTTCTGAAGAAAACAAAAAGGTTATTTCTCCAACTGGTGGTGGAGACATATATCTTTCTACAATTGGTTCTACAGGAAGATGGTCTGCACCAAAATTAGTTGAAGGTGTTAATTCAAAGGCTATGGATGCAGGAGCTTGTTTAACTGTTGATGGAAACACTATGTACTTTATTAGTAATAGAATAGGTATTGCAACAGGTAGAGGTGCACAAGGAGGGAAAGATATTTGGGTAACTACGAAGCAAGAAGATGGTACTTGGGGGAAACCACAAAACTTAGGTGAAGCAATTAATACCCCTGGAGATGAATCAGCAGTTTTTATACATCCAAATGGAAAGACATTGTTTTTCTCATCGGAGGGTCATCATGATAAAAACATGGGAGGTTTTGATGTCTTTAGATCAGAATTCAAAGATGGCAAATGGTCGGCGCCAGAAAATTTAGGATACCCTATTAATTCACACAGAGATGAAAAAGAAATCGTTATTAGTACTGATGGTGAAGTGGCATGGGTTACTACAATAAGAGAAGAAGGTAAAAAGGATTTTGATATTTACGAGGTTGATTTAAAACATTACAATGTGTTAACTGGTGAGAGTGAAATCTTATCAATTTTAAAGGGGAAAGTTGTAGATGCCTCTACTGGTTTGCCTTTAAAAGCAAAAATTTCGGTTACTGAAAAAGGAACGGAAAATGTGACTGAGTTAAAGTCAGGAGAGAATGGGGATTATTTTAATGCTTTTGCTTCGCATAGAGAATATGTAGTTAGAATTGATATGAAAGGATACAAGCCTTTTGAAAAAATCATTGAATTGAATGCGCCAAAGCCAAAGAAATCTCCAAGAAGGTCAAGTTCATCTAGAAGAAAGAAGAAAAAAACAACTCAAACGCATACGGTGGAAATGAACTTCGAATTAGAAAGAGAGGAACCAATTACTGTAGTAAGTAAGAATTTATTTACGACTCAAATTATCGCGTTTGACGTTGCTGAGAATGACTACGTATTAAATGTTTTTTCGAAAAATATGCTTGAAATGTATGCTAAGCAGTACGAAGTTGCTCCTTCAATTACTTTAGATGTTTCAGGGCATTTTGAAGAGTCTGAGGATGCTAATATGAAAAGTAAAGTTTTAGCGGATAAAGTTGTTAGTTTTTTAGTTTCTAAAGGTGTCGATGCGAAAGCAATAAAAGTTCACTATTTAGGAGATACTGAGCCGATAGCAAGTAATGAAACCATTACAGGTAAAGCGGCAAACAGAAGAGTTGAGATTAGAATTGTTTTATAATCTAAACTTTTTCAGCAATATTTTAGAACCCAGCAATTTGCTGGGTTCTTTTTTTTGATGATTATTAATCTCAAACCCTATGTTTATTTGTCTGAATGAAACTTTATAAATTCCATTTCGTTTTATATTATCTATCGCCTTATGAGTCAAAACGATCTACTGGAATATATCAAGGATGAAATGGATTTTGCCTGTGAATTATGGCAGGATTTAAATTCAGATAAAAAAACAGAAGCTTTTAGGCGATATTTATATGTTCAAATTACATCTACAATATTCGCACAGCAAGCATCTAAAGAAACAATAGATAGTGCTAAAGTTTATTTTGAATCTTTATGTTTTGACGTCCCAGAAAATTTAAAGAAGGCAATTTAATCTAGTTTTAGAGTGTCTGAAATTTCTTGATCAGGATTGTAATTCTCAATTTTATCTTCTTTCAAATTTTTATTTTCCTCATCATTTTCAGTAAAAACAAGTATGCTAACTACGACGGCTAGTATAATTAACATAGAAATTTTCCTGTTTTTCGGAGCATGTCTTTGGAACTTACTGAAAGGAGTTCTGTAGGCTTTGTGTGTATATGCTTTAAAAGCCCCTTCAAAATCCATTCTTTTTTGAATTTCTTCTTTCGAAGGCTCCTTCGGATTTACTTTAATATTGTATTTGTTTTCTTCGCTCATTATTTGGTTAAGCATATTAATCAATTATGCATTCTGCATAAAATCTCTCATTTTTTTTATTACTCTATGAAGTTTAACTTTTGCGTTCGCAACACTAATACCAAGAATTTCACCAATTTCATTATGTGACCTTTTTTCAAAAAATTTCATTTCCAATAATGTTACTTCACCTTCACTCAAAACGTTCAAGGCCCTTATTAGGTTTTCATTTGAAAATCTAAAATCTTCCTCAGTAGGGATTTCTTCCGAAAGTTCAGGAAGCGCGTCTTCTTCTATGCTTATAAAACGTTTCTTTTTACTTGCTCTGTAAAAAAGATTTAACTCATTTAAAGCTATTCTATATAGCCAAGAAGAAAATGGAAATCCTTTAAATTCAAAACTTTCAATGTTCAACATTGCTTTTATGAATGTTTGTTGAGTTAATTCTTGGGCTAGGTCTTCGTTTTCTGATCTTCTCAAAAGAAATAAAAAGATTTGCTCGAAGTATTTTGTATATAATGCCTTAAAATGTTTTCTATCCTTTTTGGCTAAAAGAATAATTTTTTCTTCAGTTATTTGATTGACATTATTGGACAATTCAGTGCTTAGTTTGATGTTTTATAACTTCTTAATACAGATTTAGAAAATGGTTACACAAAAAATGTATCTTATTTTCATATTCTCATTATACTTGCTGAAGTATTTAGGTTTTACATGTTAAAATTACGTCTTTTATTAATTCTTATAATTTTTGTTTTTACTTCTTTAAACGGACAGAATTATGTTCAGCTTGAAGATGACGTTGATTGTGGGGTGACTAATAGATTGTCAATTTATGCAACGCCCGATGATGTTATATTAATAGAACAGTATCTTAAAAAATGTGATGATCTTGAATATATTCGAATTAAAGGTTTTAAGCCTGGACCACATTGGGATAGGCTTTTTTCAATTTTACAGAATCATAAAAGGCTAAAAGGAATCGAACTTTTTTATAATGATGGTCTAACTAAAGTGCCGACAGATATTAAAAAAAATCCAAATTTAAGAGTCGTTTCTATAATAGGTAATAAGCAATTAAACTATGATGATTTGTTTAAAAAGCTTTCTGGTTTAGATAGTTTGCAAAAGATATCTCTTATTGATAATAAGTTGAAAAATGTACCTAATTCATTTAAGAAATTAAAAAAGTTAAAGCAATTACATGTCTCTGGAAATGAAAATCTCGACTACCAACAATTAGTTGAAAGTCTAAAAGAATCTGAACTAGAGGAGTTGTCAATTCCATTAAATAGCTTATCTGATATTCCAGAGAACATTAAAGATTTAAAGAAGTTGAAAGTATTGGATATTAGAAAGAACTATATTTCTGAATTACCTGAAAATATTTCAGAACTTGACAGTTTACAAGAGTTTAAATCTGAAGAGAATATCTTTCTAGATATTAATGATGAGCTTGCTAAACTAAAGGGTTTAAATATTAAATATCTTTCTTTTGATCCTGTTCAAGAAGAGGAATTAGGAGAGATTAAATCTATTTTTCCGAATGCAACTATAGAAAAGAAAGAAGGAGAGAATCTTACAGGAATTAATCTTTCTGAAGATGAGAATGGAAGTTCTGGTGATGATTTCGAGACTACGAAATTGAAGCTGCATTCATCTAATTGTTTTGAAGCCATAAAACTATACAATTCATTATTTCATAGGAAGAACAATTATTTAAATTATGATTCTTTAGGTTTTTTTGAACGACTTTCTGATGTTGATTACTGCTACAATGAAAAAGTATTAGCAGATGGACGTTTTGAGGGGGTGGAATTAATGTCGCACAACAAATTCAGATGGAAGAAAAACGTCAATTTTCCAAAGTATAAAACAAAGAAAGGAGAAATTGCCTTTAGTATTTGTCCAGAAGGAAATTTATATCCTGAAATTAATGCGTTTACGGGGATGTTATGGGTTTATGTTGGTGATAAATCAAAAAGAGACTTTATTAAAACCTACGTTAAATCGAAGAAATGGAAAGATGTTTTTATTGAATTTGATGAATCAAATGAGACTTTCTTTATCGTTCTTAAAGGAGATTATCTTGAAAAAATACCTGCTTATCCTCGTTATGTTAATCCGCAATCCAGTTTAAAGCATGCAAAGCTACATTATGAAAAAAAGTTTCAAATGTATGAAAGGAGATTGGAGTTAAGAGCGCAAAGGTTTAATCAGGAAGTTGATAGAGTAAAGCAAAAGAGTCATTTAAGAAAAAGGAAAATTGAAAATCAAAATTGGTCTAGGCTTAAAACTTATATGTGTCCTTATGAAAAAGGGCTAAACAGAAATGGATGGTTGGCTTATCGTGATTATTGTATAAAAGAAATCCACAAACCTATAGATACAGTTAAGTTAGGTGTTGAAACAATAAAACTTAGTGCAGAAAAAAGGTATGTTGATTTCCAGGTTTTAAGCCCATCAAATGGAAAGAATATAATTAATAATGTTGTGGCTAAGTTTTCTTTATCGTTGAGGCAGAGGTCGGGAGAGCAGTTGAAAAATCAACTTCTGATATTTTATCCATCAAGTCAACAAATAGTTCAATTTAACGGAGAGGTTGGAAGTGCAATTGAACTTAAACCTAATTTGGATTTCATAGTGATTGTGATCAAGGATGATTCATATGCTTGCTTCTATACAAAGGAAGAATTTATGAAAGAGGTTCGAGGAGTGTTTTCTGAAAATGGAGCAATAGACTTTATTGTAACAAAGGTTTTTAAGGATTATAACCTAAATGATTTTTGGAAGGTTGTAGAGCAGCTTAGTAAATAGCTAAAACTCTCATTAGATTTTAGTTTTCTTCCTTTTAAGATTAATTTTGTTTGAAATTACTGTTTATGGATCAATATGAAAGTCTGAGGGAGAAGTTGAGTGAAATGGATTTTCCATGTAAATACATGTTTAAGTTCATAGGAAAGGAGGAAAAACTATCTGAACTGAATCCTTTTTTTCAAGATGCTGAAATCAAAACAAAACCATCGAGCAAAGGAACTTACATAAGTTTTACTGCAATAGTTATTGCTATGAGTGCAGATCATATTATTGATCGATACAAGTCTTTATCACATATTAACGGTATAATTTCATTGTAATGGTTTATCATGCTCATCTCAAAAAAATGAGGGTTGAAAATGGCAACCCTATAAAATATTGGCTTGAGTCCGCTGAAGGAGGTTTATTGATGAATGATTTGATCGGTAAAGAAATTCAATTGACTTTCGAAGGAGAAATAAATTGTTGCGTTTGTAACAGGTCTACTAAAAAATCTTTTGGAAGTGGATTTTGTTATCCATGTTTTATGAATGCGCCTGAAAATTCTGAATGTATTATTCGTCCCGAATTATGTTTAGGTCATGAAAGGAAAGGAAGAGATCCAGAATGGGAGAAGAAAAACCATGTTATTCCTCATACGGTTTATTTGGCATTAACTTCTGGTGTAAAAGTAGGAATAACTAGAGGAGGTAATGAGTTTACAAGGTGGATTGATCAAGGTGCTTGGAAAACTATAAAATTGGCAGAAGTTCCTGATAGATATACTTCAGGTTTAGTTGAAGTTGCTTTGAAAGAATATATTTCAGATAAGACCAATTGGCAACGGATGCTGAAGGATGAGCGAAATGAGGAGATTGATTTATTAGATTCGAAGGATGAATTGATTGAGCGATTGCCAAGTGAATTACAAGATTTTATTTCTGATGATGATCAAATTTATGAATTGGTTTATCCAATTAACAAATACCCTTTAAAAGTTAAAAGTTTGAATTTTGATAAAACGGCTGAGATTGGAGGCGTTTTAATGGGAATAAGAGGTCAGTATTTGATTTTCGAAGGAGGAGAAGTTATTAATCTTCGTAAATTTACTGGTTACAATATAAAATTAAAAATCGGAGATAAGCCGGTTAAAGTTGAACAAAAAACACTGTTTTGATATGTTTGGAGATATGATGGGGAAGCTGCAAGAGGCGCAGCAAAAAATGGAAGATGTAAAAAATAAGCTAGATACAATTACTGTTGTTGGAGAAGCACAAGGTGTTAAAGTGGTGATTAATGGAAATAAAGTTGTTACCAATGTTGATATTCCTCAAATGATCATAGATGATTCAGATAAAGAGCAATTAGAGGATTTATTGTTATTAGCTTTGAATAGAGGGCTAGAGAGTGCTGATAAAGTAGCTCAAGCTGAAGGTGCTTCTGCAATGAAAGGAATGTTGCCAAATATACCAGGGTTCTAATGAGTTGGTTGCAGCATATTAAGGGAGTTTTGTTGGCTGCAATAGCAGCTTTAGTCTTGTTGTTTGTAATTTCATTTTTTGTTGGAGATGAAGTTAGAGTGAGGAAGTCTTACGTTGTTAATTTAAAGTCTGATTCACTTTACGCTTTTATAAAGAATCCTTTGAACTTCAAGAATATATTAGATGGGACGGACGATTTAAAAATCACCATCTTAAAGAATAATGAAGGAGTTCAGTATATTGGTTTCGATGAAAACCTTCACACTTTTAAATATAATTATCTAGATAGGTCAAAGGGGCTTGAGTTGAATTATTTCAAGAATGAAGAGGAACAAGCTGTTTTTAAATACAAAGTAATTGACAAAGAGAGTGGTTCTATTTTAGATATTGAAAAAATCTGGAAAATAGCAGCTAATCCTCTTGTGAAACTTTTGAGCATGGGATCTGATGAAGATATTGAGGAAGGAATGAATAGCGATGTCAAGTTGATTAAGTCTGCAATAGAGTAGTCTATTTTTGTTGTATTAACTTAATTTTAATTAATGTAGCAATCGATTCAGCTTTGTTAATTGCCATTTGTGTATTTGGTCCTTCAAATAATTCTTTGGCAGTAATTTTAAATAACAACAACCAGTGTTCAAAATGATCTTCAGATAAAGGCATAAGTTCATTTAAGTTTAAGTGAACTTTCAATGTGTTTCCGTGGTAAGATCCTGTGTGGAAAATTACATTCTCCCAAAAGTCATACATTTTTGGAAGGTGACTATTCCAATTTACTTTCGCTATATCATTAAAAAAGGGGGCTAGAAGTTTATCTCTTTTTACATGATTGTAAAAAGAATTGACTAAAACCATTACATCATCTCTATTGGAAATATCTTTTTTCATTTTCTTTTCAAAATTAGTATTACCTGTTAATTGAGAGTTGATAAAAATCATTTTCAAACAAAAGTTTTTAAGTGTTTAGAAAACAAGTGTTTAACGTGAGTTCGATCTAAGCAGCCAATCCTAATCTTTCATTATCAACAACTTCCGATCTAAGTGAAGGCTTTTTGGGTAGAAAATGGTATGCAATAAGTCCACCTATTAAATTGACTAAAAAGTTATCTACGCTTCTA
>CAXRIN010000056.1:0-20821 GCA_964230605.1 Flavobacteriaceae bacterium | reverse complement strand
ATGCGTTTTTAGCCGCAGCAGGTTGGAATTTTAAGAAAATGATGATGCTATTAAAGCAAGAGGTCTTTTTGATTGTTATAACATCAAATTTTTATTCGTTCAAAAAATACTAAATATCGATTTTTAAGGAGCGACTAAATAAAGGTAAACTCTGAGTCAATAAACTAGATGCAACATGGCTTTATACTCTATCCTATACACAAGTAAATCAAGTGTAGGTGTTTTCGATTCTGAAATTTTCAAAATTATTGAAAAGGCACAAGTTAAAAATGCAGAGCTGGGTTTAACTGGGATGTTACTCTATATTGAAGATGCATTTTTACAGGTGATTGAGGGAGAGGAGGAAAATGTTAAAGCTTTAATTGATGTCATCAGACATGACCCAAGGCATTATCATTTTAGTGTCATTTTGCAAGGTAAGATAGAACAAAGAAATTTTGAGAAATGGCGAATGGGGTTAAAGATTTTTACTCCTCAGGATTTGATGGATATGAAAATGATTAATCAGGATAATGAATTTGATTTAATTGAAACTTTAAATCAGGATGGAAATATTACCATGGAATTAATGAGACATTTTTATTTAAATGGGAAAATTGATTTCCGTTCTTTTTGGAATTCTAAGAATTACATTGATAAACCTAAAGAATAATATCAATTGCTGATTGAAAGGTATTTCGATGGGCATTTAAAATATCAGATATCTTTAAAGAATATCCACCTCCCATTGTGACAGCAATTGGGAGGTTTTCTTTTTTTGCTCTTTCGAATACAATTTCATCTCTTTTTTTACAACCTTCAAGCGACAGAGATAGCCTGCCAAGCTTGTCTGAATTTAATACATCAACTCCAGATTGATAAAACATGAAATCGGGAGCGAATTGGCTAAAAATTTGATCTAAGGCATTATTTAGATGTTTAAGGTATTCATCGTCTTCAGTACCATCTTCTAATGCGATATCAAAATTTGATTTGGGTTTTTCTAAAGGATAATTCTTTTTCCCATGCATACTAAATGTAAAAACCTCTGGGATGTTTTTTAAAATTTCGGCAGTTCCGTTTCCTTGATGTACATCTAAATCAATGATTAAAATTTTGTTAGCAAGTTTATGTTTGATTAAATGCATTGAAGCTACCGCTTGATCGTTTAACAAACAAAAGCCTTCAGGTCGATTACTAAAAGCATGATGCGTTCCTCCTGCTATATTAAATCCAATACCATCTTTTAAAGCTAAAAGAGCTATTTCAATTGTTCCGTTTGTAATACAGTATTCGCGCTCAATTAAAGTTTTTGATTGCTTAAATCCAGATGCTCTTTCTTCTTTTATTGATAGTGTAATAGTTCTAAGTCGCTCAAGATATTCAGAGCAGTGAATGGAATAATCATATACTTCTCCAAAACTGGGTGAGAAGATTTGATTTTTATTTATTATTCCTTCATGAATTAACTGTAATGGAAGTAGTTCATATTTTTCCATTGGAAATCGATGTCCTTTAGGGACAGGATGAACATATATTGGGTCCCAAGCTACTTTGAACATTTAAATAAGAATTCCCGTGTAAAACGGAGAAAGTATTATACCAGTCATAATTAATGTGAAAATAGTGATGAAGAACGCACGGCGGAAGTTGATTTTAATTTCTTTTCTCAATGCCTGAATAAAGTAGATTAAACCACAAACCCAAAAGGCAATATTTATTTTTTCAATAGCTCCTTTTAAAATGAATCCCATTTCGATTGGTTCATAACCTAAGAATGTAGCGTGAAATATTGGTGTTATGATGAAGGGAAGAAATAATGTTATGATTAGGATTGACGTAATCTTTTTTATGTTAATATCAAATCCCATTCTTTCAAGCAAAATTTTCAGACAACCTCCTGGTATTACAAACATTAGAACTTTTCGTAATAAAATACCTAGAAACAAAGCCGTATTTTCTTCAATGGAAGCGTACCTAAATATAGGTGTGTAAAAGAATTCGATTACGCTACTAAATACTATAAGTATAGAAAAGTATAAAAGCGCTTTACTTTCAAACTTTTGATGTAACATCATTTCTTAAGGAATCTTCCTGTCGAAAATTTTCGATCTCCAACAAGCCTGATTAGGTAATTACCAGAAGAAAGCATGGAAACATCTAAATAGCTATTTTGTAAAATACCATTTAGCACAAGTGAGCCATTCATGTTGTAAATCTCATATCTGTTATCAAGTTCATAGTTTTGAAAGTAAATAAGGTTATTGGCAGGATTAGGATAAAGACTAATTTGTTCTCTTTTAATTTCGTTTGATGACGTAGGAACACCTCCAGTTACTGTTTTATAAATTTTCCCGTCAAAACCACATGCTACCCCAATAGTGTCATTAAAAAAATGAATACCGTTTAAGTTGTTTACTGAGTCTAAATCCCAAGTTTTAAAACTATTGTTATTAATTAAAATTGAACTTGAAAAGCCAACCGCTATGACACGTTCAAAGTCATTTTCTTTGATGGTTACATGAACATCTTTTAGCCAATCTTTATTTGAATCAATTGTTTTAATCGAGTTTGTGGTTAAGCTAGTCGCTGAGAAATCAAGGTAAGTTCCATTTGTGCCAACTATAACCGCTGTGGCATCATTTTTTTTCTCAATAGCACTAAAAGTCTCTGTTGTACTAACACCTTGATAAGTCCAGCTTGAACCAGCATCTGTACTGTAAAGCAAAGATCCTAATGGTCCTACAGCTACTGCTAAAGTGTCATTTACGAATGTTAAATCATTTACAACGAATACAGATTGACTACCAAGGTTTGTCCAATTTGCTCCTCCATCAGTTGTTTTAAAAAAGTTACCATTGTCACCAGCGGCAATCCCTGTTGAGTTGTCCTTAAAGGAGATTCCGTTAATTCCACCCGATTGTAAAGTTTTACTAATCCACGAACTTCCTCCGTTAGTAGTTTTAAATACTTTTCCTTCGCTTGTTGTAAAGAAACCAATATTAGAGGTGATAAATAGAATAGAGGTAATGTTTCCAATGTTTCCAATGTTTCCAGTTGATAGATTTGTTACCGCAGTCCAGTTTTCACCTTCATCAGTGCTTTTAAGTAATGTACCATTGTTTCCAACACAAAAAGCAACTCCATTAATGATTTCAATCTTGTTAAGATGTTCAGATGTTGGAGTATTTACTTCTCGCCAAATTCCAAAAGATGGGATGAATGAAATTAATAATATTAAACAGATAAAGTTTTTCATATGGTTACTTTGGTTGTTGGTCGTCAATATTATTTAGGTCGATAACTTTATACTCAATTCTTCTGTTTAGTTCAGGTTTAGAATTGTCGGCAACTGGTTTGGAATCACCATAACCTTTAGCGGTTAAAACATCTTTTCCAATTCCCTTTTCAACAAGATAATCTACAACAGTTTGTGCTCTTTGTTGAGAGAGTTTTAAATTGTGTTCTTTTGAACCTTGAGAATCCGTATGTCCGCTGATTTCAATTCGTAAAGATGGATTAACGATCAAGAATTGATAAAGTTTATTCAAGGTTTGTTTTGACTCTGGTTTCAAGGTTATGGCATCAGAGTCGAAATAAATATTATCAATTACAGTTGGTTTTAACGTATCAATTTTCTCTAATTTGAAATCCCATTTTAGTGTGTCTGATTTTGTGTCGTACGAAGTAGAGAAAAGTGTACTTTGGTTAAAGTAACCATTCTTTTGGGCAATTATTTCATAGGTTTTGTTTGGAATAACTTGAAACGGTTTTCCCGTTTCTACTTGCATTCCTTCTGATTTTGTATCGTTAGCAAACTTTACTTTGAAAAGAGATCCTTTGATTAATAAATCTGCAGAATCTTTATCATAAGCAAAAAGAGATAAATATTTTTTAGTTTCTTTTTTAATAAGAAAAATATCATCCAAACGAATATTGTTGTAATAGGTTTTTGCACCTTTTCTATTTGACACAATAAATGCAGTACTCGAACTCATCTGATTGTAATACCAATCATCCCATGATGAATTAATAGGTTGATCAAGCGGACTTATTTTTTTTGTTTTTCCATTTTTTACGGGTGTTTCAAAAACATCTAAACCACCTAATCCACCATTCCCATTGGAAGAGAAATATAGTTTTTGATCTTTTGATGAATAGAAAGGAGTAACTTCATTTTGACTAGAGTTGATTTTGTTACCCAAGTTTTCAGGCTTGTCTACATCTAATTCTTTATCAATATTTACCATCCAAAGGTCATAACCTCCTTCACCTCCAGGCATTGAACTAGCAAAAACTAGTTTGGTTATTGTTTCACCTTTTCTTCCTCTTTTTTTGTATTCCATTATTGCGGGGTGGGTACTCGAAAAGTCATTTTTTCGGTCGTTAATTTCACCTCCCAGTAAAATTGGTTCATTCCAAGATGTATCGTTTTTTGTGGTACAATAAATTTTACAAATGTTTTTTCCGTTTATGTTTTGCTTGCAACGAGTGAAGAAAAATTGATCTCCTTTCGGATTAAATGCCCCGTTGGAGGTATGACGATAAGGTTCATTAATAATTTCAGGTAAGAAAACTTTTGCTGAGTCGAATTGTTCGTCCTCAATTTGAGTTGCTTCAAAAATTTGGAAGGTAGGAGCAGAATCAAGATACTCTGTGTATGTTAAAGCAGTATCAGTTGGTATTGCTGAAAAGTATAATTTACCTTCATGTCCAAAAGGTGCTAAATCAGTATAGGCTGAATTTACATTTTTAGGTATTCTTTTGATAGAAATTTCAGCATTAGGTAAACTTTCCATTGCTGTTTTACAGCTTTTGATATAAGCCTTGCATAAATTGGTGTACAAAGCTTTATCGTGACCTCTGTAAGTTTTGTTAAAACTTTCAAAATGCTCAAGGGCAACTTCATATTTTCCCTGCATCATTATAAGTTCAGCAAATTTGAATTCAGATTTTGGGTATTCTCCAGCTTGAATTTCAAAAAGTTCATAATACCATTTGGCAGCTTCTTCATAGTTAAATAGCTGTTCATGGAGTTCGGCTATTTTCAAGTAAACATCTTTGTTATCCCCTTGACTTTTAGAAATGTCTTCGTAAATTTTTAATGCAGCAAAATACTTTCCTTCCTCTAATAGTCCTTCAGCCATTTTTAGCTTGGTACTTTTGTATTGGGCAAAACATGTTGTGTTTAAACCTATCAATAGGAATAATATGAAGAGTTGTTTTATCATAAAAGACGGTCTCCAGGAATTATGTATTGCATGTTTTTAGCCCCTTTGTACATTCTGTTGACAAAGGAAATGGAAATTTCAAAAGCTCCTCTTGTCTGACTGGCAGGGGTGAGGGAAGAAACATTTAAGTCGTATCCTAAATCAATACTCCAGTTATCGTGATTCATTCCCACAGTGAAGTTCATTGCATCTCCAAATCTTCCATAAATACCAAGTTTTAAATCTATTTTCTCAATAGTTTGTCTACCAAGGTCATAAAGTATATCAGCTCCCAAAACAGCGTTTGTGTTTTTATTTTGCCTTGAAATTAAAAAAGCAGGATCAATATCAACTCTTCTATTGATAGGATAGATTCCTGAACCATGAATGTTAAGTTTACTTCCTAATGGATCTTCATTACCGTAAAAACTAGTGTTTGGACGATTTAAATGAGCTATACTCATTCCAAAAAGAGCTTGATAACCATATTCGCTAAACCATGTCCAAGTAGCTCCCATGCCTAAATCCATTCTGAAAAGGGCATCGTTTTGTAGCATTTCGTTACTAGAAATATTACCGAAATTGGCGGTTTCAAATTGAAATTGATTCTCAAAATTTAGTTTTGATAGATCTATACTTTTTTGAAAAGCTCCAATCGAAATACCTGCCGTTACTAATTGGTCTTGTTTTTCGGATAGGAAATGGTGGTAACTACCAGCTAAGTTGAAAACATTTTCATTCAACCCTCCACTTCCTGATCGATCATTCAATAGTTGAACTCCCCAGCCTATGTTTTTACCTCCAAGAAATTTTGGAGAGGATTTAAAATCAGTATATAAACCAATGCTTTCAAACGGAACACTAACACTATTCCATTGATTTCTATAGATACTACCAGCCCTAACAGTTCCATCCATATTACCACTTAATCCAGGGTTGAGGTTAAGCGGAAGATCATTGAATTGAGAAAAATGAATGTCTTGACCGAAAAGGTTTAAAGACAAAAACAGTAATATTATTTGGATTAGTTTATTCATTATCTCAATAAGGTGAAGTTTCCTTTTATTTCAACTATTTCACCATCTTTTTGCTGTCCTTTAACATAGTAGATGTAAGTACCAGTGTTTTGGTCTTTCCCTTTCTTTTTACCGTCCCATTTTGCATTTACATCGTTGGATTCAAAAACAACATTTCCCCATCGGTTAAAGATTTTAAATTCAAGTATTTCTAAGTCTCCAGCTCTTAAAATGCTAAATGTTTCGTTTTGACCATCTCCGTTAGGCGAGAAGGCACTTGGCATTTTTACAAAATCGTAAGGAGCTACACTTACGACTTTTGTGATGGTATCGGAACATCCTCCTTGGTTAGAGGCGATGAGTGTAACATCATATTTCTTTGCTAAATCAAAACGTTGACCAGGGTTTTGGATCCAACTTTCATCAAAATCTCCGAAATCCCATGACCAAAGAGATGTGTTTTCCGATTCATCTTTAAAGAAAATAACTGGATCCTCAATTGAAGTGTGAGATGGGGTATAACTGAAATTAGCTTGTGGCCATTTGAAGAAATCAATATTGAAAATACTGTCGGTTAAACAATTTCCACTTCCATATTCAATAGTATATTTTACCTTTTGATTTCCATCTTGAGTGAATGTTTTGACAATAGAGTCTCCTTCGTGAATATCTGTTTCATTGAGTGTGAAGTAAATATTATCGGCAATAAACTTATCGTTACCAAACACGAGTTTTAACTCAGTTTCAGAAGGTATACAATAGTTGTCGTTTTGAATTTCTAAACTAGGGAAGGGAGCATTGAAGACTGTAAGGACTTTTGAAATGGTATCAACACATCCAATAGGACTGTTTTGTGTTAATGAAACTCGATAAGTACTATCGGTTGAATAAGAATGAACAGGTGATTTTTGTAATGAGCTATCTAAGTCTCCAAAATCCCATATGAATTCGGAGTCGAAAGAATATCTAGAAGTGTTCGTAAATGGAATATTTAAAACATCACAAATAATATTGGAGCTTGTTTCAAATTGAGCTTTAATACTATCTCCTTGGATAATAGGTAATTCTGGAAGTGTGTAAAAACAACCAGATGCATCAATTAGTTCGATGCTTGGCTGGAAAGTACCACCAACCACGTAATTATGTTTTACAGAATCTGGAAATTCAGAGTATGTATAACTGATAATATCACCATCTCCGTAATTAAGAATGTAAAATAACGTGTTTTCAAAATCTATATCAAACTTTACTTCTTGAGGTATGCATAATGAATCCAAATCAAAAATAGCATCACCATTTGGACCATCAATTTCAACATATTCAGCTTTTTTTAAAGTGTCTTCACAGCCAGCAAAGTTTGTTACAATAAGGGTCACATCATATTTCCCAGGAGTTGTATAAATATGTGGAGGATTTTGTTCGGTACTTGTTTTACCATCTCCAAAATCCCATCTCCATTTTAGCACAGGTGTTTTTGTGCTATCTGAAAAGTTTGATGTCAAAGGTGGGCAATCAACATATAAAGGAGAACCTATGAAATCGGCTTCTGGAAAGTCTGAAACTTCAATTCTATTAGGTTTAATTAAAGAATCCTCACATCCAAACAAATCAACAGCATGTAATTTAACATCGAATTCACCAACGGAATCGAATTTTTGAACAATATCAATATTAGACTGAATTAATGAGTCGATTGTCCAAGTGAACGATAAGCTATTTCCTATTGAATTGTTCTTAATTGCAATAGCATCACCTTTACAAATAAGCGAGTCTGATACTTCAAAAGCAACAATTGGTCTGTTTACCGTGATTGCAGGTAAAACTAAAGAATCGTAACATCCAAAATCATCTGTAACTACAAGCGATGGTCTGTAAATCCCAGCTTTTTGATAGATGTGAGTTGGGTTTTGAAGAGTAGAGCTATCAGTATCATAACCAAATTTCCATTCGTAACTTGTAATATTGGTTGTTGACGCTGAGGTGTCTGTAAATGTAATAGTTTCCCCACCGCAAATAGTCAAAGTGTCGGAATAGCCTCTGGCCTTAACGCCTTCAATTTTAATTTGTTTTGTAAGATTTTTAGTGAAATAGCCAGTTTTCTTTTTACCATATTTAGTATAACTGATACCAAAAAGAAGTTCAAGTTTTACATCATAAAGTCCTGTGTCTGGGAATGAGTAGTAGCTTGAATCGTCTCGCACTTTACTGAATACTTTTTTATCGTTCACATACCAATTTCTTTCTTGAACTCCTCCATATTTGGCAAATGAATTATCATCAAAAAGTACAGGATTGTCATTCAAACATTGGCGATCAACCATTTCAAAATCCAATCTCACTGAATCAACAGCAAATACATCGCTAATTTCATTTTCACACCCAGAAGCTTCATTTACAACCTTAGTGCGAATGATGTATTTTTTCCCTTCTTCAAAAGTGAATTCAAGCGTGTCCGTTTCACTTATTTTAAAAAGTGTATCCTTGCTTGATCCTGAGTAAACATAACTATAGGCAATAGAATCATAATTTAATGATGCTTGATAAAGACCAACGTCGATGGTAGAGTCGGAGAATAATTCCAAAGAATCCGGTAAAACGTATCCATTTACAGCAATAGTGGTGTCAACAAAGGTAGGGTTAATCACCTCTGTAAAGCAGTTGTTGTATCCTATGATCAAATGAGTGAATAAATTACCAGCATTAGGAATTATTTCTCCTGTAAAAACAGAGGGAGCAACGGTGTCAGCGTCGTGGTTAAATTCATTATAGGTATGCTTTGGGTTTGAGAAATTGATGTAAGGATTGTTTCTGTATGTTTTTGTGGGAGCGTTTGGACAATCAAAAGGTGGTGATTCAGGGTCTGGTAAAAGTGGATTCCCGTCCTCTTCAAAGGCCCAGCAAAAATAATTGCTTTCAATCCAGCTTGTAGCGTAGGTAGCCGATTCTACGAATTCTATATTATCACCATAACAAATGGAATCATTTGATAATTGATCAAATTCAGCAAAAGTTGGTTTTTCTCCAGCTTTAATAAAAGCTTCATAGACTACTGTGTCGGCACATCCTGTATCGGTATAAATAATGTAAGTAATGTCATAATCTCCTGGTTCAACGAAGGAGTGACTTGGTGATCTTTCTGTACTGGTGTTTGCAGCTCCTGAAGCTGAATCACCAAAATCCCATTTTACAGAAGTGATTTCTGAGTCAATTACATAGCTAGTGTCTTTGAATGTTAAGTTTAAAGGAGCGCAGCCTGTATAGATAGAATCCTGTTCATAAAATCGAGCGATAGGGAATTGAACTTTAACGTTTCGAGTAATTGAGTCGCTACAACCAAATTCATCTTCGGCAATTAATTTTATTTGGTATTGTTCTGGTGGAATATCATAGCTGTGAATTGGATTTACTTCATTACTAAAAGTAGAATCTCCAAAAGCCCAATCGTAGCTCAAATTGTATCCAGAGGATTTATTTTCAAAAGTTACTTCAAACGGATCGCTACAAACAGGAGAGGTGTATGTAAGGTCAGGAAATGGTAGATTATATGTAATTGTAGTCGTATCCCAACATGAAGGATCAACAGTTGCTTTCAAGGTGATTTCATATGGACCCTTACTCGAAAAGTCATGACTTGCGACAGGTGCGAATTTTGTCGCTTCTCCTCCAAAATCCCATTCTAAAGTTGCAAATACGTCTGTGGTATTTTCTACTTCAATTGTGAATTCGTCATCCCCACAAACAATATTCCAATCGAAAGTTGCATGATAGTCACCGATAACTAAACTGCGTTTAAGGGTATCACTACACCCTGTTTTTTTCTCTGTAACCACAAGTGTTACGTATGTGTCATTAAAAGAAGTATAAGTATGCTTCCCAGGAACGTCTCCGGTTGTTGATGATCCATCTCCAAAGTCCCAAAAATAGGATAAATCATTTCCTTTAGATTGGTTCACAAAGGGAACTTTCGCAGGTAAACCACAAACAACAGAATCGTAAACAAAGTTGGCTTTAGGACCATCTAGCTTAATGAAATCCGATTTTGAAACAGATGCCTCACAACCATTTATGTCTTTTACTTTCAAAAAAACATCATAATCTTTAATTTCTGTATAAACTGTAGTTGGGTATTGTTCTGTTGATGTTTTCCCATTTCCAAAAGCCCAAAACCATTCTGATAAAGTTCCCGATACAGGTATAGTTAAATCAGTGAATTTTGCTTCATGAGGCGAACATCCATTTGCTTCGTTAACAGAGAAGTTAGGTATAGGAGAAGCATTTACTCTTATTAATGCAGATTTTGTTTCTGTATTAGAATTAACTCCGTCGCTTACTGTTAAACTAACTGTATAAAATCCAGGTTGAGAGTAAACGTAAGTTGGGTTTTGTTCATTACTAGTTACCCCATTTCCAAAATCCCAAGTCCACGAATTTCCTCCAGTTGAAATATCCATGAAGTTAACCACAAATGGAGCACAACCATTTGTGGTAGAAGGATTAAAGTTTGCATCAAGCTGACCGAAGCCATTAATGAAACATAAAAAAAGAAATATTTTGAAAAGTAGATTTTTCAATTGGCTTAGTTTGATTTGAGGAATTCCTCAATCAGTGGACAAAAATACTAGATTCATTAGTCTTAAAAAAATTAAAGGAATATTAATTATTAACCGATGTTAACAACTCTAGTTCATGTCTTTCTATTTGAAACAACTCCCGTTTTACCTTTGACGAAATTTATCGCTAATGGAAGCCATATTAATTATTGTTCTAGTTGGTAATTTGTTGATTGAGTTGGTCTTAAGTGTTTTAAATCAAAAAAACATTTTAAAGCCTTGGCCCGAAGAGGTTAGAGGAATATTTTCTCAAGCTCAAGTAAAAAGAGCTGTAGAGTACTCACAAGCTAATTTCAGATTTGGAGCCATCGCTAAAGTTATTTCAACCGCCATAATGGTGATCATGATTACTGAAGGAGGATTCAACTTTGTGAATGGGCTTGTTGTTGATATGACTAATAATGAGTCGATTCAAGCATTATTGTACTTTGGGATATTGATGGGAGCTAATCAATTAATTTCAATTCCTTTTAGTTATTACCAAACTTTTGTAATTGAAGATAAATTTGGTTTTAATAACTCTTCTGTTAAATTATTTGTTGCCGATACCATAAAATCTTTGCTTTTGGGGGCTGTTATTGGTGGCGGACTACTTTGGCTTTTAGGCTTTCTGATTGATTATATGGGAAGTAGTTTTTGGTTGGTGTTTTGGGGTGTTGTAGTTGTAATAATGATTTTTGTAAACACATTTTATACAAGCTTATTATTGCCAATATTCAATAAATTAAGTCCGATTGGCGATGAGAATCTAAAAAATGAAATCTTCAATTATTGTCAAAAGGTAGGCTACAAGCTTTCTAATTTGTTTCAAATGGATGGCAGTAAAAGAAGTAAAAAAGCAAACGCCTTTTTTAGTGGTATGGGACCAAAGAAAACCATTGTTTTGTATGATACCTTGATTGAAGGACAGTCGAATGAGGAAATTGTAGCTGTTTTAGCTCATGAGATTGGTCATTATAAAAAGAAGCATACCACTTTTAATTTAGTTTTCGGAATAGCGCAAATGTTTGGAATATTGTGGTTGTCGGGGTGGGCCATCAATCAACCCGATCTTTCTATCGGTTTAGGAGTTAATGAACCGAAATTTTACACAGGATTAATTGCTTTTTTTATTCTTTTTAGTCCTCTAAGTTTTGTAATCGGAATGTTTCAAAATATGCTGTCAAGGAAAATGGAGTATCAAGCCGATGCTTATGCGAAAGAAACTTATAATGGAGAGAAGTTAATTGAAGCACTGAAGAAGTTATCAGTAGATAATCTTTCTAATTTAAACCCACATCCAGCGTACGTGTTTTTTAACTATTCGCATCCACCGATTCATAAAAGAATAAAAGCCTTAAGAAGTTGAGTTTACCACAAGAGTTTATATCATCACTTCCTTTTTCAGAGGAAATAAAAGATAAATTAATCCAAGGCCTTGCTGAGGATCCCGTGATTTCTGTTAGAAAAAATCCTTTCAAGCAAAATGATTTATTTGAAGAGGGCGAACAAGTTTCTTGGGAGGAAAACGGAAGGTTTTTAAAGGAAAGACCCGATTTTATAGCCGATCCTCTTTTTCACGCTGGTACCTATTATTCTCAAGAAGCAAGTAGCATGTTTTTGGGTAAGGTTTTGGAATCTATTGATCTTTCAGGTAAAGTTGTTTTGGATTTGTGTGCGGCCCCAGGAGGAAAATCTACTTTAATTAATTCGCACTTACCCAAAGATGCTTTGTTAATTGCTAACGAAGTGATTAAATCGAGATCATGGATTTTAAAGGAGAATTTGGATAAATGGGGAAGCAGTAATGTTATTGTAACGAACAATGATCCTGCAGATTTTGAAGAATTTCTTGGCTTTTTTGATGTTGTAGTGGTTGATGCTCCTTGTAGTGGTGAAGGAATGTTTCGTAAGGATAAAAATGCGATTAATGAGTGGAGTGAAAAGAATGTAGATTTATGCTGTACGCGTCAAAAAAGAATCTTAGCAGATATCATTCCAACGATTACAGATGGTGGTATTTTGATTTACAGCACATGTACATTTAACGATAAGGAAAATCGTGAAAACTTAAAATGGCTTCAGGATAATTATGAAGTTGAAAATCTTGAATTTACCTATCCGAAAGATGAAGGCATATTAGAGATTCAAGAAGGAGAGTTAAAAGGATTTCAATTTCTGCCAGGAATAACAACAGGAGAAGGTTTCTTTATCTCTGCTATTAAAGTTTTTGGAGGCAGAGGCAAGTATAAAGTGCCTAAGAGGATTAGGAAGTTAAGGTTAGATAAATGGGAAGGGGATAGCTCTCAATTTATGCAGAATAATAATGTAGAATACTTAATTAAAGAAAATGTTCATAGTTTTCCAGAGCAGTTTGAAGATATTTTAAAAAGTGTGATTTGGGATTTAAATCCAATTAAAATAGGGTGTGAGATTGGTCAAGACATCAAAGGAAAAATCAAATACTCTCATGAACTGGCATTTTCCAATGAATTAAAAAAGGAAGCTTTTGATTTAGTCGAATTACCGCAAGAAGAAGCTATTAAATACCTTCAAAAGAAGGATTTGACAAATTTGCCTAATATCAAATCATGGGGATTGGTTACTTTTCAAGGATTTCCATTGGGATGGATAAAGCGAGTAGGGAACAGAGTGAATAATTACTACCCTAAAGAATTCAGAATAAGAAAGGAGTTTAAATAGCATAAAAAAAGGCTTCCAGTTGGAAGCCTTCAGTAATCAAGTAAATACTATTATGCTAATTTAACATCAACTGCGTTAGGACCTTTACGTCCATCAGCTACGTCAAATGTAACTTCATCATTTTCTTTAACTTCATCAACTAATCCAGAAACGTGAACGAATACATCTTTTCCTGTTTCTTCGTCAACAATAAATCCAAAACCTTTTGAATCATTGAAGAATTTTACTGTACCTTTTGCCATTGTAATAATAATTATGGGCACAAGGTAATCTAATTATTTGATTAACAGCTAAAATTATTTAAAAATTAACTGTTTTACCCAATAATTAATCTTCACTTAACCTTTAAGCGAGTCTGTCACAATACTTTATTCCACATCATCCCGTTGATAATAAAACTTTGGCCTAAAGTCTGCTAACCCTTCAGGGTGCTAATTTTAATCTTGGTATAAACTGTCGCAATGGATTTATTTAAAAAACTAACATTATACACGTTTTTGTTCTTTAGCATAACTGTTAATAGTCAACAAAGTTTAGTGTATGCTCATGATAATGCAGAATACAAACGCGGACTTGAACTTTTAACAGCAAAGAAATATGTAGCTGCTCAAAGAAAGTTTAAATCTGTTATGAAGTCTATAGATGATTCGCATTCAGATATTAAAATGAATTCAGAATATTATGTGGCTTTATGTGCATTAGAACTATTTAATAAGGATGCTGAATATTTGCTGATCCAGTTTATAGAAAATCATCCGCAGAGTCCAAAAGTAAAAAGGGCTAAATTCCAACTCGGTCAGTATAACTATCGCAAAAAAAGATGGTCTACTACCATTAAATGGTTTGAGCAAGTTGACGAAAATGATATAGAACCAAAAGAAATTTCTGAATTTCAATTCAAGTATGGTTATTCGTTATTTAAAAAGAAAGAATTTACAGAGGCTCAAAAGTTCTTTCATAAAGCTAAAGCAGTAGAAAGCGATTATCAAAAGTCAGCTCAATTCTATTTCGCGCATTTATCATACAAATTCAATTATAACGAGATAGCTTATAGAGAGTTCAAAGCTCTTGAAAGCGATTCTGTTTTCGGGGCAATTGTTCCTTATTACATAACGCAAATACTTTATTTACAAAACAAAAATGAAGAGTTGGTAAAATATGGCGCTCCGTTTTTAAAGAAAGCAAACACAAAAAGATCAAGTGAAATTGCTAGATTGGTTGGGGAAGGTTTTTATAAACTCGAAAAATACGATAGTACAATAGTTTACTTCGAAAAATTTAAAGAGCAAGTAAGTAAAATGGATACTATGGCCTATTTCCAATTGGGATATGCATATTATCAACAAAAGCAATTTGACAAGGCACTAGAAAACTTAAATCTTTCTGCTGACGATGAAACCAAAATTGGGCAATTAAGCATGTACTACATAGGTGATTGTCAAATTCGATTGGGGAATAAACCAGCTGCTCGAAGAGCGTTTAGAAATGCCCATAAAAATCAACACGACTTTACGGTAACCGAGAACGCATTATTTAATTACGCAAAGTTGTCTTTTGAATTAGATATTGATCCTTTCCATGAAAGTATTATGGCGTTGGAAAATTATATACGCCTTTACCCAAATTCAAATAATGTAGATAGAGCCAGAAAGATTTTATTAAGTGTTTATTTAAACACCAAAGATTACCCACGAGCAATAAGTGCTTTGGAAAAAATCAAAAATAAAGGTCCAGAGTTAAATTATGCTTACCAAAAAGTAACCTACTACAAAGGTATTCAGGAGTTTAACCACCAATCTGTTGGTTTTGAAAACAAAGGAAATCTTGAAAACTTTAGAAAAGCAATTTTCTACTTCAATAAATCATTAGATACTCCAATTGATAGAGATTTAGTTGCGTTGGCAAATTATTGGAAAGCTGAAGCTTTTTACAGACTAACAGAATATAAGGCAGCTATAGGACAATATGAGGTGTTTAAAAAATCACCAGCTGCAATTTTAATGAAAGAATATAAGGAAGTTGATTATCAATTAGGATACTCTTTCATGAGATTGAACGATTATGGTCCTGCTATCAAATCCTTCAGAAATTATATCAACAAGCATGAAAAAGATAAACCAACGGAAAAAGTAAACGATGCTTATTTAAGAACTGGTGATAGCTATTTGATTTTGAGTAATAATTTGACTGGTGCTGCGAAGCAAAATGAATTAATTCATGCAGTAAACTATTACAAAAAAGCTATCGACCTTGGAATGAGAGAGGTTGATTACGCTTATTTCCAATTAGGGCAGACGTATAAGATTTTGAATAAATATGAATTAGAGGCTGAAGCGTTTGAAAACTTAATCTTCAAGTTTCCTAACAGTAAATACATAGATGACGCAAAGTTTAAGGCAGGTGATGTTTATTTTGAAAGATTAGAAAAGTATGATATAGCCTTCAAGTACTTTAATGACATCGTTGAAAATCATAACAACAACACAGGTTTGGTTCAGCAGTCGTTAAATAAAATGGCGAACATAAAAAAGGAGGCAACTAAAGATTTTGAAGCCGCGGCTAAACTATTCGAAAAATCGATCTCATTAAACCCAAGAACAGAATATGCAAAAAATGCTTTGAGAGGTTTAAAACAAGTTTGTCAGTTTGATTTGAATGATGAATCAAGATATTTAGATTTCAGAGCTAATACCGGTCTTCCTGATGTTTCAAAAGGAGAAAAAGATACGTTAACCTTTGAAAGTTCGAAAGCCGTTTATATCAAAAAGGATTTCAAACGCGCAGTTAACAAATTTGCCGCTTATTTGGATGAATTTCCAAATGGTATTTTCTTAAATGACGCTAATTACATGATGGCCGAATGTTACGTGAATTTGGAAAAACCAGCCCAATCTTTACCATATTTTGAAAAGGTAATCGAAGCTCCTTATGGAGAGTGGACGGAAGAAGCGCTTTATAAAGCTTCTGCCATTTACATGGAAAACGAAGAGTATCAAAAAGCCATTGGAAGATTTAAATTATTAGTTGAGAAAACGGAGTATGCTGTGTATGAAAAAGATGCCTTGGTTGGATTAATGACGGCTTATAATGAGTTGGAGGATTTTGAGAATACTGCAAAATATGCGCAACTAGTTGAAGCTAATGCGTTAGTTGAAAATTCAAACAAATTCCAAGCAAGGTTATTATTAGGGAATGCATATTTCAATTCACATAAGTACGATTTAGCCTACGCTGCTTACGATAAAATCGCAGGTGAAACCCAAAAAGTAATGGCTGCCGAAGCAATTTATCAAATGGCTTATATCAAGTACCTAAAAGAAGATTATGCCTCTAGTCAGGAACTTTCAATTCGCTTATTAAAAGAATTCTCAAACTACCCTTACTGGTATGCTAAAGGGTATATTTTATTAGCAGATATTTTAATTAAGAATGAAGCTTTAGTTGATGCCAAATATGCTTTGAAAAATGTTTTAGAACATAGTTCTGATGTTGAGATTATTGCTGAGGTAAATAGAAGACTAGATGAAATAGCTGCAATGGAAGAAGCTGCTTTAAAGCCACAGGTTAAAGAAGAAGTAATTATCAATATCGGAGGTGGAGATGCCGAAAATCAAGATTTATTTGAAGTTGAGGAGGAAGTTGAAGAAGAGCAACTGGACTCTCTGAAATTTGATTCTACTTTACCAACTGACTCTCTAAATCAAAAATAAAATGACTATGAAATTTCAAAATATAATCGCATTTCTTCTTTTGATTTCTGGAGCAACTTTCGCTCAAGAAGCAAAACAAGATTCTGTAAGGAAAGTGGATGGAATCAAAATTTATATTGGTGGAGAAGCCCAAGTAACCTACAGCTACGGTAAAAAAATACATGACGATCCTTTATTTCAGGACACTACAACTATCAAAACAGAAGTAGAATATGAATTCTTGGATAAACAGGTGCCATCCAATTTTAAAGTAAAAACAATTAAAGCTCCTAAAATCAATATCCAGGAGCCGTTGGAGAAAATTCATAAAAGATATGTGGCTGTAGGAATTAACGATTTTAAAACTTCACCAATGGCTGAGTTGCGTTACTCTACATTACGTAACAGAGATTATAGCGCAGGTTTTGATATGAGTCACTTCTCTCAAAAACAAGGTGTTGGCGGTGCTATGGATGCCTTGTATGGTAACTCTGAAATTGATTTTTATGGTAAGAAGTTCTATGACAAGAAAACATTATATGGGTCAGCTAATTACGAAAACAATACAGTTAACTTTTATGGTTTAGATCAAGATCAATTCTTGTTTTTCGACGAAGATGATTTGAAACGCGGAATTGGGAAGTTTGATGTTGTTGCCGGGTTAAAAAGCAATGAAAAAGATGAGTCAAAATGGAATTATGATTTAAACTTAAATTACAACGAACTATCGCTGGATAATATGGCTGTAGTGGAAAACAAAGTTGACTTAAATGCCAATGTGAAAAAGTATATGGAATGGAAAAAGCATACTTGGTTTAAAGGTGATTTTAATCTGGACTATGTGGCTAGTTATTTAAATTCTGGCAGACCATTAGGTGATTATGAATCTTTCTTTTTCAAAGTTTTCCCTTCATTCGATTTTAAATTCAAAGAGTTGGATTTAAAAGTTGGGGTTCAAGCATTTTATCAAACGGATAATAAGAAGTTTAATGGAATGCCGTTTTTAGAGGCAGATTTTGCTTTCGTGAAAAATGTAATGCATATCTACGGTCGATTCCAAAACGATTATCAGCGTCTTTCTTATTTGGATTACGTTTACGAAAATCCTTTCGTAGCGAATTATGAAGATGTTTTAAATATGAATTCTCCAATCGATTTCACCGGAGGTGTTAAAGGATCAATCAGCAAAACCACAACATTCAATGTTGGATTCCAATTAATCGAGTTCAAATCAATGCCACTTTATTATAATCTGGCTTCAAATCCTTTAATGGAGTTCAACATCATTACCGATAAGGTAACAAATCGTAAAATATTCGCTGAGCTAGTGCATGAAGGAACAAAGTTGGGGATTATAGCCAAAGGAGAATACAACTCTTATGACGTTTATAAAAATGAGGCTTATCAATTACCCGCCATCTATGCAGAAACAAGATCTACATACAAACTACAGGATAAATTTGTTTTAGGTACCGATCTTTTCTTTTATGGTCAGCAAGTTGGATTGGATTCTTTTGATAATAATGGTCGCCCAGTTACAAATACTATCGATCCAATTTTTGATTTCAATATCGATTTAAGATATAATTACTCTAAAAAGTTAGGCGCATTTATTCGTACTAATAACATCATGAACACCAAACATCAACGTTGGGACCAATATGCTAATTACGGATTTAACATGTTGTTTGGTTTAGATTATAACTTCTAATGCGTTTAACTGTCTTTTTAGTCTTACTGTGTTCATTTTTTGCTGTTTTTGCAGGAAAAAGAACTACTCCGCAAGAATATATCGAAAAGTATAAGAGTGATGCAATAAAGGAAATGAATCGTTCTGGTGTTCCTGCTAGCATTACTTTAGCTCAGGGTATGCTGGAAAGTGGTTACGGTAATAGTGAACTAGCTCGAAAAGCCAATAATCATTTTGGGATTAAATGTCATTCCGATTGGAAAGGACCGATTTACAGAATAGACGATGATAAAAAGGATGAATGTTTTCGTAAGTATAAAACAGTTTTACATTCTTATAAAGATCATTCAGATTTCCTAAGAGGTAAAAAGCGCTATGCTTTTCTCTTCGATTTAAAAATAACAGATTATAAAGGGTGGTGCAGAGGTTTAAAAAAAGCAGGCTACGCAACAAACCCTAAATATGCAAAACTGTTAATTGATATGATTGAACGATATGATCTTAATCAATATGTGAAATCTAAAAGACAAAAAAAGAAAAGTAAGGCTGTTGAACAAGATGGAATAGTTCCACATATTGAAGAAGAAGTGGATAATAGAAGTAATGCCCGACTCGAAGAAGAAGGCGACGATGATTTTGAAATTGTAGTAGTCAATCAGCCAGCGGCTGAAGTTAAGAAATCAGCTAATTGGATTAATTACGTTGAAATCAAAAAGGGAGATACCTACTACAGTATTTCAAAAAAGCATAACATTCCCTTAAAAAGATTATATCGATACAATGAATGTAATGCCGATACAATTTTAAAAATTGGAACGCCACTTTACTTACAACCTAAAAGATCAAAAGGAACCAAGAAAATACATGTCTATACCTATGACGATGATTTATACCGAATCTCTCAGAAATATGGAATCAAACTAAAACACATCTACAAAAGAAACAATTGGCCAATCGGATACACTCCAAAACAAGGCGAGAAAATCTATCTCAAAGGCGGTAAAAGATAATTTTAAGGATTAAAAAATCATTAATCCCTGTGTTTGAAATAGGCTGAGAAATAACAAAAGCAGAATTTCTTTCGAGTAACTGAAATTAAAAGCACTATCTTTTTTAGGAGGTAATTGGTTTAGTGTACTGAAATTAATGTGGTTACGCCAGTGAAGGAGCTTTGCTAAAATTGAAATACATTGGACTAATTTAAAACACTCTTCTTAATTACATTTCGACCTCTTGACTGGCAGTATTGAGGTCGATGAGTGTAGTTTGAGTGCTACAATATTATAGTAGTAAGGTATACAGAGAATAACTTGTTTTGTGGTAATGATACTGGTGGAGTATTGTGGTGGGGAAATGAAACAAAAAAGGGGAACCAATTGTTGATTCCTCTTATCTACTTATGAGAAATCCTATACGCTATTTCTTCACAAACTGCTCAGTGTGAAGGAATCCTTTGTCGGAAGTTATATTTATTACATAAGTTCCAGCAGCAAGTGATGATACATCAATGCTGTTGTTTCCAGTGAAGAATGCATCAGTTTGCAATAACTGTCCTGATGTGGAGTATATCTTTATTTGCATATTGGCTTCATCTAGGTCTGTATCGATACTTAATTGGCCATCAGTTGGGTTGGGGTAAACTACAATTAAGGATTAGCTGTTATTTATTTGCGTTGTTTTAACAGTGATATCTTTTTTATATACCCTTACGTAATCTATGTGCATTTTTGCTGGAAGAGAAGAATCATCAACTGTGAACCCAGGCCAATTACCTCCAATTGCCATATTCAAAAGAATGAAAAAATTACTGATTCCCCACAATTATACCTAAACCGTAAGTTGAGTACGGAGTGAACACCTTTCTTTACAGAAAAGATTGGTTATGAATATTTTAAGGTTTATTGAAGAGTTTCCAGATGAACACAGTTGTATCACTCATTTTAAG
>CAXRIN010000055.1:0-6775 GCA_964230605.1 Flavobacteriaceae bacterium | reverse complement strand
ATGTTAAATATTTGATTTTCATTTGTTTAGAAGTAATAAAAATCGCTATTTTTCTGCAAATCACCATATTTCCTAACAAGTTTTTACCAACATAATTTACTGAATTTCAAGCTAATAAGAATCGAGCTCAGGTTAATAGTTAAAACGTTAACTTTTGGTTGTAGATCTCATTATTTATGTCAGTAATTTCTTTTATTCTGTTAAATGGATTTTTAATTCTTTGATTATATGTCCTCAGCTGTATACTTTCAAGTAACAATTTATTTACACGGTTTTATCCCAAATAAATGAGATTAAGCGTAAATTTGAACCGAATTTGCGCAACAATTATGGCCAACTTATTAAACCTGCCTTCATGGTTTGCATTGCAGAACCATTATGAGTCTTTTAAGGAGATTCAAATCAAAGATCTTTTTCAAGACAAAAATAGATTCAAAGAATTTTCAATTCAGTTTAAAGATATTTTATTAGATTATTCCAAAAACCGAATTAGTTCAGAAACATTGAATCTTTTAGTTTCACTAGCGAAAGAAACTAATGTCAAGAAAGGTATTCAGGACATGTTTTCAGGAGCTGTTATTAATAATACAGAAAATAGATCTGTATTGCATGTGGCTTTAAGAAATAGATCTAATACACCAATTCTAGTTAATGGAAAGGATGTAATGCCTCAAATTAATGAGGTTTTAGGGAAAATGAAAGCCTTTACTGATAAGGTGAGATCTGGAGAATGGAAAGGGTTTACTGGAAAATCAATAACTGATGTTGTAAATATTGGAATAGGGGGTTCTGATTTAGGTCCATTAATGGTTACAGAGGCTCTGAAACCTTATGGAGGGGAATTGAAAGTTCATTTTGTATCAAATGTTGATGGTACACATATAGCAGAAACTTTGAAGTTGGTAAACCCTGAGACAACACTTTTTGTGATTGCTTCTAAAACGTTTACTACTCAAGAAACTCTTACAAATGCAAATTCTGCTAAAGATTGGTTTTTAAAATCGGATGCAGATTTGATAGATGTTGCCAAACATTTTGTTGCTCTATCAACTAATGCTGAAGGAGTTTCAGCTTTTGGAATAGATACTGCGAACATGTTTGAGTTTTGGGACTGGGTTGGAGGAAGATATAGTTTATGGAGTGCGATCGGATTAACAATCGCTTTATATATAGGTTTCGAAAATTTTGAAGAATTATTATTAGGAGCTCATGATATGGATAACCATTTCAAAGAAGCACCTTTTGAAGAAAATATCCCTGTGATTTTAGCCCTTTTAGGAGTTTGGTACAACAACTTCTTTGGAGCAGAGTCACATTGTATTTTACCATACGATCAATATATGCATCGATTTGCAGCTTATTTCCAGCAAGGAGATATGGAAAGTAATGGTAAATACATTCAAAAAAATGGCGAAAGAGTAAATTACAGTACCGGACCAATTGTGTGGGGTGAGCCTGGAACAAATGGACAGCATGCATTTTATCAGTTGATTCATCAAGGGACAAAATTGATTCCTTGTGATTTTATAGCTCCAGTGAACTCTCAAAATCCAATTGGTGATCATCATGCAAAACTTCTTTCTAATTTCTTTGCTCAAACAGAAGCTTTAATGAAAGGGAAAACTTCTGGTGAAGCCAAAGAAGAGTTGATTAATTCTGGTATGTCGGTGGAAGAAATAGATGCTTTATTGCCGCATAAAGTTTTTGAAGGAAATAAGCCAACGAATTCCATTTTCGTGAAAAGGCTAACACCTAGGGTTCTAGGGAGCTTAGTTGCGATGTATGAGCATAAAATTTTTACGCAAAGTATTATTTGGAATGTAAATGCATTTGATCAGTGGGGTGTTGAGTTAGGGAAACAACTTGCGAAAGTTATTTTACCTGAATTGAAAGATGATTCAAAAGTTGAAAGTCATGATTCCTCAACTAATGGATTAATTAATTTTTACAAAGAGAACAGAGAGCGTTAATGAGTACGGTGAAGTTTGATAGTGAGTTTTTAACCAATTTTGACGAGTCTAGTAAAAGAGAATACATAGAAACCAATTCTCTTGGTGCATATTCTAGCTCAACCTTAGCTGGAGTAAACACGAGGAAATATCATGGCACATTCATTTTAAGACAACCTCAAATTGACCATCATAGTTATGTTTTGTTAAATGCACTGCATGAGAGTGTTGATGTAAATAATAATGTTTACGAATTAGGGGTTCATCAATACCCTTTAACAGCCCATACGGAGGGTTATCAATATTTAAATTCATTTGAATTAAAGAAAATTCCAGTTTTTGTTTTCGAAGTTGAAGGGCGTAAGATTCAAAAAGAGCTGCAGTTTGCCCCAAATAAAAATCAACTTTTAATTAGATATACTTTAATTGAGGGCTCTAAATTAGATTTAGCAATTAAGCCATTTTCTTCTTTTAGAAGAATTCACAAACTTAGATATGCTGATGATCGCGAAGTTCAAGTAAATGAGGTGGAAAATGGCATCGGGTTTTGTATGGAAAATGGGTTTGATACTTTGTATATTCAAACTTCTGTAAAAAGTGAGTTTTTAGCACATTCGGATTGGCATTATAAAGCGGAATACCTAGAAGAATTGAATCGAGGGTATGATTTTCAGGAAGATTTATATTCAGTTGGTTTGTTGCTTTTCGAACTGAAGAAGGGGAAGCCTGTAGTTGTATCAATTTCAACCGAAAATGAGAATTTAAGAGGCTTGAATTCTAAGTTCAATAAAATACTAGAAGATAAAAAAGAATTAAATTCTTTAAATGACTATTTAGAAAAGGCAGCTGATCAGTTTATATCAAAAACTCCAGATAAAGGAGTTGAGGTTTGCGCTGGATTGCACTGGTTTGGAAGATGGGGGAGAGATACGTTTTTGTCTTTACCTGGATTAACAATATATAGACAAGATCCAAAACCAGAGATCTGTAAAAAAGTTTTAAAAACAATGTTGCAAGACCTTAAAGGAGGTTTGCTAACAAATATTGGAGTAGGAGCAGTCGCAAGGTATAACTCTGCAGATGCTTCTCTTTGGTTCTTTTGGGCTTTGCAAGAATATGTTGACGCTACAAATTCAGCAGAAAAAACTTGGAAAGACTTTAAAAAAGAAATCAATCATATTTTGGATAATTATAAAGAAGGGACGCTTTATAATATCCATATGAAATCTAATGGGTTACTTTACGGCGGACAAGAGGATGTTGCCTTAACTTGGATGGACGCTATGGTTGATGGATATCCAGTTACTCCAAGGGCCGGTTATACAGTGGAGCTGAATGCTTTATGGTATCATGCCATATGTTTTAGTTTAGAGATGGCAGAAGCCGCTGGTGATAAAAAGTTTATTCAGAAGTGGGAGTCAGTTCCAGCTATTTTAAAAACCTCATTTAAAGAAATGTTTTGGGACGCTCAAAAAGGGTATTTGGCTGATGCTTGTGAAGAAGATTCGAAAGATTGGAGTTTTCGTCCGAATCAGGCTTTTGCAACAGCTTTAAAATATTCTATTTGTGATGATGAAATGCGTAAATCCATTTTGGAAAAAGTGAAGGAAAAATTACTTACACCAAAAGGATTGAGAACATTATCGCGAGACGATGAAAAATATATTGGTTTCTATAATGGAGATCAAAAAACAAGAGATTACTCTTATCACCAAGGAATTGTTTGGCCTTGGTTGCTTGGTCATTTTGCACATGGCTATGTTAAGGCGTTTGGAAATTCTGCATTACCTTTGTTGGAAGAAATTTACAATGGTTTTGAAAGTGATTTGGAAAATTACGGAGTAGGAACGATTGCAGAAATCTACGACGCAGAACCACCATATGCCGCCAAAGGAACTATTTCACAAGCGTGGAGTGTTTCCGAACTTATTAGAATAAAGGCGCTGATAAATCAGCACAAAAATATTAGCAATTAAACTATGGATTCACAACCAAAAGTATTAATGTTTGGATGGGAGTTTCCACCTGAAATCTCTGGAGGGCTAGGAACTGCTTGTTATGGACTAGTTAGTGGTCTTATTGAAAATGGAGTTGATGTAACTTTTGTAGTTCCTAAATTATACGGATCAGAGGAAACGGATAAGTTTCGTTTGGTAGGGGCAAGTGATGTTGAGGTGAATTTTTCTACATCTAAGTTTCAGAAGAATTTAGAAAAGGTTAATTACATGCAGATTCATTCTCATATTATGCCTTACGTAACTCCTCAAGAATTTTTGGAAAGAGGTGAATTTGATGTTGAATCTCTTACTAAAGTTGATTCGAATTTTAGTTCTGCAAAGTTTGCTTTTGGTGGGAAATATGGGAAAAATCTTTTAAGCGAAGTATCAAAATATGCAGTTGTTGCAATGCAGATTGCGCAAGATCAAGATTTTGATGTAATTCACGCGCATGATTGGCTTACTTTTCCTGCCGCTATAATGGCAAAAGAGGTAAGTGGTAAGCCTTTAGTAGTTCATGTTCATGCTACTGAATTTGATAGATCTGGAGAATCAGTAAACCAAGAAGTTTACGATTTAGAAAGAAGAGGATGTGAAGCAGCAGATAGAATTATTTGTGTTTCTCGATTAACAAGAAGAATCCTGATTAATAGATATGGAATTGACGGAAGAAAGATTTCTGTTGTGCACAATGCTGTAGTTCCTAAACCTGCTAAGATTTATCCAAAGAGAAATTTAATAGATAAAAAGATTGTTACTTTCTTGGGGAGAATCACATTCCAGAAAGGACCAGATTATTTTGTTGAAGCAGCAAAAAAAGTATTAGATGTTATGCCAGATACGCATTTTGTGATGGCTGGAAACGGAGATATGTTTTTGAAGTGTGTTGAGCGAGCAGCTGAATTAAGAATTAGTAGTCGTTTCCACTTTACAGGTTTTTTAAATCACTTTGAAACAAATAACCTTTTTGGTATGACTGATGTTTATGTTATGCCTTCAGTTAGTGAGCCATTCGGGATAACTCCATTGGAAGCGATGAGAACCGGAGTGCCTGTTGTAATTTCAAAACAGTCTGGTGTTGCTGAGGTTTTAAATAATTCTATTAAAGTTGATTTCTGGGATTTAAATGCGCTTTCGGATACAATTATCGGACTTTTAAAATACCCAGAGGTTTCTAAACAGTTAGCTGAAGATGGAACCAATGAGGTGAATGAAATGAAGTGGGAGTATGCAGCTTTGAAAGTACGCGAGATTTATAATAAAACAATTGATAGAAGAAGGAGCGTAAGAAATTAAAAAAGACCATAGACTATTGTCAATGGACCATGGTCTTAAAATTTATTTTATGAAAAAACTTTGTTTTTATTTTCAGGTTCATCAACCATTCAGATTAAAAGATTACAGATTTTTTGATATCAGTAATGATGACCAATATTTTGATGAGAAGATAAATCATGATATTATGCGTAAAGTAGCACACAAGTGTTACTTACCAATGAATCAATTATTGTTAGAGCAGATTCAAGCTCATAACGGAAATTTTAAAGTTGCTTTTTCTATATCTGGTGTTTGTATAGAGCAATTTGAATTGTATGCCCAAGATGTACTAGATTCTTTTAAAAGGCTTGCAGATACAGGGTGTGTTGAGTTTATTGCAGAAACGTACGGTCACTCATTATCTGCATTAAAATCACCCGAAGAATTTAAGGCTCAAGTTGCAAAGCAAACAGCAAAAATTAAAGAGCACTTTGGACAAGTACCAACAACATTCAGAAATACTGAGCTTATTTACAATAACCATATTGGAAGTTTGGTGCATGAAATGGGATATAAGACAATGATTACGGAAGGAGCTGATCATGTGATGGGATGGCGAAGTCCAAACTTTGTTTACAGCCATTGTCAGCATCCAGATATGAAGTTGTTACTAAAGAACTATAAATTATCGGATGATATAGCATTCCGTTTCTCTGAAAGATCATGGGAATCATGGCCTTTGCAAGCAGAGACCTTTGCACATTGGGTTAATTCAACTCCATGGAATCAAGAGATTATTAACTTGTTTATGGATTATGAAACTTTTGGTGAGCATCAATGGGAAGAAAGCGGAATTTTCCATTTTATGAGAGAATTGCCAAACCAAATTATAAATCATTCCCAATTTGATTTTGTGACTCCGAAGGAGGCCTCAGATCAATTACAACCTATTTCAGGAATTGATATTCATAATACTATTTCTTGGGCTGATGCCGAACGAGATTTAACAGCTTGGCTTGGAAATCCAATTCAAGACGATGCTTTTGATTCTCTATATGCATTAGAAGAATTGGTTAAAAAAGTAGATGATTCTAAAATTAAAGAAGATTGGGTGAAGCTTCAGACTTCAGATCATTTTTACTATATGTGTACTAAGTTTTGGAGTGATGGAGATGTTCATAAATATTTCTCTCATTATGATTCTCCTTACGAAGCATTTTTAAACTATATGAATGTTTTAACTGATTTTGAAGAAAGAGTAAAAAAGTTGGCCGGTTATAAATCGGAGGAAAGAAATGTTCATCCTGGAATAATAGAAAATTTCAAAAAATTCTTACCTGAAGGAGTTGAATTGAGTTAGTTCAAACAATTCGAAAATATCAAGCCAGCTTTGTAGCTGGCTTTTTTATTTTGCAAAATTCCAACTTCCATCTTTTAACCTGAGCTCGATTCTTATTAGCTTGAAATTCAGTAAATTATGTTGGTAAAAACTTGTTAGGAAATATGGTGATTTGCAGAAAAATAGCGATTTTTATTACTTCTAAACAAATGAAAATCAAATATTTAACATGC
>CAXRIN010000054.1:0-7236 GCA_964230605.1 Flavobacteriaceae bacterium | reverse complement strand
AATTTCAGTAATTTTATCTACCATAAGAAAAAGGTTTTTTTGGTTTTAAATATTTGATATTCAGTAAATTAAATATAAGCCAAAAACCTTTTTTTATGAAATAATATTAGGGTTTTCTTACGTCGAACTCACGTTAAATAATAGAGTTGAACTTTGTTCAAATCTCAATTGCTCCACTTTTCAAGGAGAGCTGCCGCAGGCTGAGGGGATTTAAAGTATAACACAAAAAAAGGTCTGTAAAAACAGACCCTTTCGTTAATATATTTAATGTATCCTAAAGCAAATTAAACTTAGCCAGTAAGTCATCTTTATATGATCCACCAATCGGAACTGATTTTTCTACACCTTCCAATTGTAGTCTTCCGTTAACGTGTTCTATTGATAGAATCTTATCTACATTTACAATAAAAGATCTGTGCACTCTTGCAAAAAACTGACTTGGTAACTTAGATCCAACTTCTTTCATTGTGCTGTGAATAGTATATTTTCCATGACGTGAATGAAAATTTACATAGTCTTTCAAAGCCTCAACGTAAAACAAATCTTCAACACTGATTTTAATTAAACGGCTTTTGTTTTTAACGAAAATATAGTCTTTACCATTTTGGGATTCACTTGCAAGTGTAGAATAAACATCCAGCTCTTTTTTCATTTCAGCTGTTTTTTGATGTTTATACAAAGCCATTTCAATTGTTGTATGTAAATCAATTTCTTTGAAAGGCTTTAAAATGTATCCGTAAGGCTCGGTAATTTTTGCTTTTGATAAAGTGTTTTCATCGGCATAAGCTGTCAGAAAAATAACAGGTAAACCAAAATTTTCTTTCACATATTCAGCCGCTTCAATACCAGTCATATCACCTTTAATCATGATATCCATTAAGAAAATATCAGGCTTAACTCCACCAGCTAATAATTCTTTCACCTTCTCACCTGATGACGCCATTCCAACAACATCGTAACCTAATTTTTTCAAACTCTGTTCGATGTCTTTAGCGACAATATTCTCATCCTCTAATATAAATACCTTAGTATTTGCCATATCCTTGATTAATCTCTTTTAAAGTTAATAATGAATTTACTCCCTGAGGAGAATTCATAATTGATTTTCCCGTCTATTTGGTCTACAAGTGTCCACACTAATTGTAAACCCAAAGAGTCGTTTGTTTCAATATTTAAATCTTGGGGCAGACCTCGGCCTGAATCGTGCACCACAAGTAGCTTGTTATTGTCTTTGTCTTTAGTAAGCGAAATCCTAATGTTTCCCTGTTTCTGATTCTCAAATGCATATTTAAAACAATTGGAAACCAACTCGTTAACAATTAATCCACAAGGAATCGCTGAATCTAAAGATAGGGATATATCCTCAATATCAAAATCGAGCAAAATATTTCTATTCGGCGACATGTAAGAGTATTTTAAGTTGTTACACAAGTTCTGTAAATACTCTGAAAAATTCACTTCAGAAAAATCGGCTTTTTGATACAAACTTTCGTGAATAAAGGCCATCGATTTGATACGGTCTTGACATTCTTGAATAACCGCCAAAGTTGCCTTATCATCAATATAACCAGTTTGTAAATTCAAAATCGAGCTTATTACTTGTAAGTTATTTTTTACTCTATGGTGAACTTCTTTTAATAAGATTTCTTTTTGATGAATGTTATTCTTTAATTCCTCTTCTGCTATTTTTAACTCAGTGATATCCCTAAGTACACCCATGGTTCCAATTACTTCATTTGCTGAACCAGAAAGAATAGAGGCAGATAAATAACCTATGAAAGTTGATTCATCTGATCGTTTACATATAACTTCTCCACTCCATTTTCCGTCTTGAAAAACTCTTTTTAAGATTTCTTCTCGATCTTGTTCTTCAGATAAAAGTGGGGCGACTTGAGTTCCAATAACCTCTTTGCTATCATAACCAAAATTAGATGATGCAGACTTGTTAAACTCTGTTATATTTCCATCAATATCGGTAGCAATAATCATGTCGATTGATGAATCGATAATGTATTGATTAAATTCCTTTGCCGACTTTAATTCACGTTCGGCAGCAATTCTTTCATCAATCTCTTTTTGAAGCTTTTTGTTGGATTCTTCAGCAAACTTTGCTCTCAGCTTATCTTTTTCGGCTTCCTGTGCAATTTTATCTGCTTCAATTTCACTTGTAATGTCTTCAATGGTTCCAACTCTACCTAAAACCTCATCTGTTGGACCTTTTAAAAGGTTAACTTGTGCTTTTACCCAACGCTCATCTCCTTTTTTAGGTTGAACTCGATATTCATATTGCTGATGATTATCTTTTTCCGCAATGTCTATATGACGTTTTATTCTATCTCTATCCTCCGGGTGAACCTTTGATAGCCAGTTATCCATAAATCCTTCTACACTTGGGAAATATGCTAACTCTTTCAATTTTTCATTTACATAAATTGCTTTACCATCCTTATCCGTAAGGAAAATTCCAATAGGTGCATGAGCTGCTAATGTTCTGAATCGCTCTTCACTTTCCTTCAAGCTATTCTCATACTCCTTTCGCTCCGTAATATTTCGTCCACTTGCAATAATTACTTCCTTACCAAAATAAGTTCCAGGGTGTAAAATCATTTCTAATGGAACAACAGATTTATCTTTTCTTAAACAATGCCATTCAAATTTTTGAGGTTCGCCTGACCAAGCTTTCCCGATTTTTAATAAATCTTCCTCATTAACAATTTGAAGCTCACCCAATTTATCAAAAGGAGTTCCTACAATTTCCGATTTTTGTGACTGATAAGTTTCTAATACAGCTTGATTAACATCAATCACAGAACCTTGATTGTTAACAATAAAAATGAGATCAGAACTGAAGTTGAAAATTTCAAAATAACTCTTTATTGATTGGTTCTTCTGCTCCTCTGCAATTTTTCGTTCAGTAATATCTCTTACAATGACTTGCACAAAGTTATCATGTTCAACTGTGAAACTGTTGATACTAACTTCTGAATCAAATTGTTCCCCTGTTATTTTTGAATGTTTCCAATAAAAAAACTGTGATTCTCCTGCTAGGGCTTTCTGCATGTAATAGTGATACATTAAAATCGAATCCTCCCCATTTGGCTGTTTTTCAGGCATCAATTCATACAGCTTTTTACCAGCCATATTTACGAATCCTGAAGACTCAAACATAGTAAGCGTTTTCTCATTACAATCAACCATTTCCAAGTCCTTGAAAATCATAATGGCATCATTCGCTTCACTAAAAAGTAATCTATGTTTCAATTCACTTTGTCTAAGTAATTGATCAGCTTCTAAATCTTTCGTAATGTTTCTAATAATTCCAAAGTTGGCGAAATGAACACCTTCCTCTGATAATTGTGGATACAAAGACAATTCTACCCATGTTTTAATGTCCGTTTTTGAATTAACGATTCTAAATTGGCATTTACCTGGTTTAAAATCACTATTAACTCTTTCAACTATAGTTTCAACTCGAAACTTATCATTTTCATCAGCATAATCATGTGGTAAATTATTTAAGTTTACCATCTCCGAATTACTAACACCTGTTATGTTTTCTATGCCTTTACTAATGAAATCAAGCTTTTTACTTTCATCAAGGAATATTTTTTCAGCGAAAGCAATCTCATCTATATTCCCAAGAAAAAAGGCTAATCTATGCTCAACAGAATCCTTTGTAAGTGTCTTTAGACGAAAAATAAAATATCTTTCACCGCCTAAACTAAAATCCTTTTTTATGGTTGTTATATAATAATCAATTTCAAAAAGATCATAAGTTATTTCTTCATCAACCTTAGCTTGAAAGTTAATTGTTATTTCAAAGTTTTCAATTTTAGGTTCACGGGGCAGATTTGGAATTATGGATAATATAGTTGGATTGAAATAAATTAAATCATACTGATGACTAGTTACTACTATACCTTCGCTAGAGTTATCAAAAAGCTGACCAAAAACTTCCTTTTCCATTCCAAAGAATTGTTGAGTAAAGAAACAAATTGAAAACCGAATTTAAAAATGACATGATTGATTACAGTTTGTGGCAGAATAATTGTTATCTATCGGACGCTTATTAATAAAACCCCACAAATAAGCTCCATTTTTGAAAAAAGGTGCTTATTTTGTTATACCAACTATAAATGCAAATCATGAAAACTTATTTTGGAATAGCCTTACTATTTTTCTCAATAGTTGTTAACGCCCAAACTTTTAAAGCGAAAAGTTCAACAATTTCTTTTTTTTCAGATGCTCCACTTGAAGATATTTATGCTGAAAGCAAAAAAAGTAATGCTGTAATTGATGCCGACAAAAAACAATTAGCGGTGTTAATGAAACCGAACACGTTTGTTTTTAAAAATCCCATGATGCAAGAGCATTTTAATGAGGATTACATGGAATCAGAAAAATTCCCAAGTGCTACTTTCAAAGGACGTATTTTAGGTGATTTCGATACAAAAAAAGACGGCGTTTATCCCGTAACTGTGAAAGGTAAACTAAATATTCATGGTGTTGAAAAAGAAAGGGAAATTAAAGGAAACATTATCGTTAAAAATGGAGAGGTAAGTATAGATGCAAAATTCGCTGTTAAAGTGGCTGACCACGACATTAAAATCCCATCCATTCAAATTAAAAACATTGCTGAAGTAGTTGAAATAACTATTAAAATTGATTTTAAAGAATTACCTTCTAAATAATGAAAAGACTATTCTTTATCTGCTTTTTTGCAGGATCCGTTTCATCTTTTGCGCAAGATGATCTTTTAGCTGGTTTGGAGGAAGAAAACCAGTCTGAAGAAAAAGAATTCGTGAAAAACACTTGGAAATCGCCTTATCTAATTAACGCTTACACTACCGAAACAGAAAGAAAAGGTGTTTTAGATTTTAGAATTTCTCACAGATTTGGAAATATTGCAGGTGAATCGGGAGGTGGTCATTCACTTTACGGTATCGACCAAGCATCTAATATTCGATTTTCATTTGATTATGGAGTAACTGATGATTTTCAAATTGGATTTGGTAGAAGTAAAACCAATGAGCACATAGATTTATTATTGAAATATAAATTCTTAAAGCAACAAAAAGGAACTATGCCTATATCAGCTGTGATCCTTTCTAACACAGCATTTACTCCTAAAAATGATCCTAACGAATACATCACAAAAGTTGCTCATCGTTTTTCAAATATTAATCAATTAATTTTTGGAAGTAAGGTCAACGATAAGTTATCACTGCTTTCTAATCTATCCCATTTTCATAAAAACCTTGTTATTCAAAAAGCTGATGCTGAGCTACCAAGGGATCAAAATGATTTGTTTAGCATTGGAGTTGGTGGTAGATACAGACTAACTCGAAAACTATCTTTAGTAGGCGAATATAATTACACCTTTGGTGAGTATCGCAATAGTAGCGAAATTGAATATTATCATCCATTGTCTCTTGGAATCGAATTAGAAACTGGAGGACATGTTTTCCATATTAACCTATCTAACTCATCTGGATTAATTTATCAAGATTTACTAGATGCCGGAGTTGGCTCATGGAATGATGGAGAAATTAAACTTGGTTTCACAATTTCAAGATTCTTTACAATTTAATGGGATTAAAAATGTTAGATAGAATCGATTTTAACAGTCCTTCACTAGGAATATACTTTTTGATTCTTGCGTCGCTTGTTGGCTACATTTCCTATTCTTATAAATCTTATCCTAGGAATATTTTATTGGCCAATTTTAATACAAGGGTACTAAATAATCAATCACAAGATGAATCAAATTTATCTCGTAAAGCATCTATTTGGTTAACTTTTTATTTCATATTGGTTGTTGGTTTGATACTGTTTTTTTTACTCAAAAAATTTCATTTCAATCAATTCAATCTCAGTGACTCCGCTTTATTAATTTTTGCTGCAAGTTTAAGTTTAGTTGGATATCTACTAAAAACCGGATTTAAAGTTTTTATTGGCTTTTTATTCAAACTGTCACCGCTTAATTTATCTGCAAATTTCATTCTTGGCCTTAAGGATAAAGCATTTGCTATTGTAATATTTCCCTTTCTTATACTCTATGGATTTAGTTTACCACTAGAAGAATTTGCTGAGTATGCAATTATTGGCATTTCTGGATTATACCTTATATATCGATGGATTCATGGAATTATCATTGGATTTAAAAAAGGAAATCTTCCTATTGTTTATTCGATTTTGTATATTTGCACCCTCGAAATTTTACCTCTAATTCTAGTGTTAAAGGTAATTTCGAAGCTACAGAGTTAGCTAAAAGCAAAAGAGAAAGAACCATGGGGAAAGCAATTAAATCAATTCTGGTGTCGCAACCTGCGCCAGATAATAAGAAATCACCATATTTTGGATTAAGCGAAAAACACAACGTAAAAGTTGATTTCAGATCGTTTATTCATGTTGAGGGAGTTGATGTAAAAGAGTTTCGCGAGCAAAAAATCAACTTAAAAGATTATACAGCAATCATATTAACTTCTAGAAAGGCAGTTGATCATTTTTTTAGAGTTTGTGAAGAAACTAGATATTCTGTTCCAGACTCTCTAAAATACTTTTGTGTTTCAGAAGCTGTTGCGCTTTATTTACAAAAGCATGTTGTTTACAGAAAAAGAAAAATTTTCCACGGTAGACAAAGATTTAGCGAGGTAATGGAACTTATTAAAAAACATAAAAGTGAAAAGTTCCTTCTTCCTTCATCTGATATCCTAAAGGATGTAATCCCTGATTTATTAGAGCAAGAAGGTATTGAATACACAAGAGCAATTCTTTACAAAACTGTTGTGAGTGACCTGAGTGATTTAGAAAACGTATTCTATGATTGTCTAGTTTTTTATAGTCCTGCAGGGATTGAATCACTTTTTAAAAATTTCCCAGATTTTAAGCAAAACGAAACTAGAATTGCAGTTTTTGGAGATACTACAAAAAAAGCTGCGGAAGAGGCAGGATTAAACATCAATATTGCTGCTCCTGCTCCTAATGCACCATCTATGACTGGTGCAATCGAAGCTTATATTAAAGAGCACAATTAAAATACTTCTACTAAGCAAAAAAGGCTGTTTCATTTAAGAAACAGCCTTTTTTATTTTGTTTGTCCCGTCCTGAAATAAGTTGACACATTTACAACTTATTATGGAAGAATACAACAAACAAAGAGTAAAGCGAACCCAACGCGATTACACAATGGCCTTTAAATTACTGGTAGTAGGTCAGGTAGAAAAAGGCGAATTC
>CAXRIN010000053.1:0-35198 GCA_964230605.1 Flavobacteriaceae bacterium | reverse complement strand
AGAGAATATGTCAACCGCTCCCCAGAGAGGGGAGCTGTCCGCAGGACTGAGGGGAGAAAACAAACATCAGCTCATCTAAATAATCAATCAACATACTTCCAAAAGGCGGGAGTTTAGTTTATTTTTGCTACTTACCTAATTGGTAGATTTTGAAAGAACTTAAATCACTTAACAAATACATTCTGAGATACAAATGGCGAATGCTGTTAGGTGTATTTTTTATTATTTGTGCGAATTGGTTTAACCTATACCCTGCTAAGATTTTCCGAACTGCAATTGACATTGTAATTGAAACTCTTGGAACTTATAAATTACTTGACGGATCGAGTTTTCAGAATGATGTCTACGATGAATTGGTAAGCAGTTTGTTAATTTTTGCTGGAATTTTAATTGCCGTTGCTTTAATTAAGGGCGTTTTTACTTTTTTCATGCGTTACACCATCATTATGGTTTCACGTTTTATTGAATTTGATCTAAAAAACGATATCTACAACCATTACCAAGAACTAGATACTTCTTTTTACAAAAACAATAAGACTGGAGACATCATGAACAGAATTGGGGATGATGTTAGTAAAGTAAGAATGTATTTAGGTCCATCAATAATGTATTTAGCAAACCTTATTGTACTTTTCACTTTAGTTATCACTACAATGGTAAATATTAATGCAGAATTGAGTCTTTACATTCTGCTCCCTTTACCCGTGATGTCGATTACTATTTATTATGTGTCGAGATTAATTAACATCAAAAGTGAAAAGGTTCAAAAGCAATTATCAAAAATATTCAGCCTAAGCCAAGAAACCTTCTCCGGTATAAGAGTAATCAAAGCATACAATAAATCCGACAGTACAGTTAAACACTTTAATGAAGAAGCTGAAAATTACAGAGATACAGCCATGAGTTTGGTAAAAACTGAATCCCTGTTCCATCCGGTTATTCTGTTCCTTCCTGTTTTAAGTACTCTAATCACCATTTACGTTGGCGGAATGGAGGTAATTAACGGAACGATAACCTATGGAAACATTGGTGAATTTGTTATCTACATTAACCTTCTTACTTGGCCGGTGGCATCATTGGGTTGGGTTACATCTTTAATTCAAAGAGCAGTTGCGAGTCAGAAAAGGATTAACGAATTCTTAAAAACAGAATCAAAAATCAAGAATAACAACGCTGAAGAAATTGAAATAAAAGGTCAAATTGAATTCAAAAATGTTGGGTTTACTTATCCTGAAAGTGGCATTGAAGCACTCAAAGACATTTCATTTAAAATAGAACCTGGAAAAACACTGGCTATTATTGGAAAAACAGGAAGTGGAAAATCTACAATCGTTCAGTTGCTAAACAGACTGTATGATGTTTCGGCTGGAGATATATTAATCGACAGACAATCTATTTCGAAAATCAACTTAAATAGTTTGAGAAATCAAACGGGTTGTGTACCACAAGAAGTGTTTTTATTTTCAGACACTATTGCTAATAATATAAGCTTTGGAACTTTTGGAAACGAAAGCCAATCTAATATTGAAAAGGTTGAATGGGCAGCAAAGCAAGCTGTTGTACATAAAAACATTGTAGGATTTAAGGATGGATACCAAACAATGGTTGGGGAAAGAGGCGTTACTTTATCTGGAGGACAAAAACAAAGAGTTAGTATTGCGCGCGCTATTTTAAAGAATCCAAGTATTTTAATTTTTGACGATTGTTTATCTGCAGTAGATACTGAAACTGAAGAAGAAATTTTAAATAATTTAAAACCGATTATGGCAAACAAAACAACTGTAATTGTTAGCCACAGAATATCAAGTATTAAACATGCTGATCATATTATCATGATTGAAGATGGAATAATCATTGAAGAAGGTAATCATGATAATTTAATAAGTAAAAACGGGGAGTATTATGAACTTTACCAAAAGCAACTAATTGAAGAATAAACGTCGTTTTAGTAACGCGGGGACATTTCATATTAATTCAAAACAATAGATTTGAAAAGGCAGCGTTTACATGCCTGAGGACAATGAAAAACATTTTAACTACCATATTATCCATAGTTATTTCAGCTGTAGTTTTTGCTCAATCAAAAGAGGTTGTAATTGATTGGAGAAAAGACTTTACAGAACTGAATGAGGAACTAAAACCCGTAATAAGACCTTATTTTAAAAAGGCTTTCTACCCTACTCCTAACTCTGTACCACATTATGTTATTCATGAAACGGTAAAGGGTTATGTTACTAATGTCAATATTGAAATTTCAAATTCAAATTATTTACCAGTTTCATATACAGGTGACATTTCAGAAAAAAATGAAATAATAACAAATATTAAACATTCTGGTAATCAATCAACGCTAGAGTTCCTAATACCTACAATAAAAAAAGATATCTCAGGTGAGAGTCAGAAATTAAAAAGTTTCAATTATGAATTCAACTACGAAGCAATCAACAAAAAACAAAACAAAAGCTTAAGTTTCCGTTCATCTACAAATTCACCAATGGCCTCTGGAGATTGGTATAAAATTGGTGTTACCTCAACTGGTATCCAAAAAATTTCTAAATCATTCTTTTCGAACAATGGTATTTCAACATCTGATGTAGACCCAAGAAACATCAGAGTTTTTGGTTATTCAGAAGGAATGTTAAGTGAATCAATCATTTCTAACACTCCTAAAACAATGCCTGAAATACCTATATATTTCGAAGGGGAAAGTGATGGCGAATTTGGGAGCAATGATTACTTTCTCTTTTTTGCAAAAGGAGCTGATGTTTGGGAATGGAATCACTCAAATAAATATTTCTACCACGAAAAACACCTTTATACCGACACCATTTTCTATTGGATAAATTTTGGAACTGAAAATGGAAAAAGAATCTCTAATCAACCCCAAACTAGAGAAGCTGCAAATCAATCATATACAACATACGAAAATCATCAATTCCATGAATTGGAAAACACTAACCTTATTCAAACAGGTAGAAATTGGTATGGTGATTATTTTGATATTGCCGCTGGGCTGAAAAAATCATTTTATTTCAACTTTCCAAATAAAACCACTGGAGAAAAGGTTCATCTAAAGGCAAAACTCGCAACTAGATCCACAGAAAGAAATAGTAACTCTTTTATTTTCAAACACAACAATTCTATAATACATCAAACTGAAAATATCCCTCCAATTTCCTCATACTACACAGAAAATTATGTTGTTGAAGAAACTGTTGAAAAGAGCTACGACATAACTGGTACCTCTAGCAATTTAGAAATTACCTACAACTACCCTACCTCAGGTGCTGTTGCATGGCTAGATTATATAGAGGTGAAAACTGATTGTGACTTAACATTTAACGAATCTCCATTAATTTTTAGTCAACCTTTATCTGTAGGATCTGGAAACGTTTCAACTTTTATTATCAAAGGAACTACAAGTGAAACACGAATTTGGGATATTACAAGCCCTTACGAAACATTTGAAATCGACGCAGATTTTTCAAGTAACCAAACCTCTTTTAAGGTAAAAACAGACTCGATAAGATCTTTTGTTGCCTTTAAATCATCTGGTTTTAAAACACCTTTTTATGCTGGAAAAGCTCAAAACCAAAACCTAATGAGCTTAACAGACAAAGATTATATAATTATCACCCTACCTCAATATTTAAATCAAGCAATTGAATTAGCTCAATTTCATAAAGAAAAATCAAACCTCTCAACACAAGTTGTAACACTTCAAATGGTTTACAATGAGTTTTCCAATGGTCATGCAGACATCGCAGCAATAAGAAATTTCATGCGCTATTTATATGAAAATGCCTCTTCTGAAGATAGCAGAATAAAATACCTAATGCTTTTTGGAGACGCTAGTTACGATCCAAAAAACAGGATATCTTCTTCATCTGAGCACATACCAAGTTTTCAATCCAACAACTCCATTTCGCCCACTGCAAGCTTCGTTTCGGATGACTATTTCGCCATGCTAGATGATGCTAATGGAATTTACAGTAGTAGCTCTCAAGTTGATATTGCGATCGGAAGATTTCCTGCTAGAAACTCAACGGATGCTGAAGCTTTTGTTGCAAAAGTGAAACATTATGTGAACAGTCAATTAATGAAATCTTACGATGGACAAACAGGATCGGATTTAAAGTCTACTTTTGAAGACTGGAAAAACAAAATGCTTTTTGTTGCCGATGACGGCTCATTGTCTGATGGTTACACAAATATTCACGCCTATGATGCTGAAAGTGTCATTGACGCCATACTTGATGTAGACAGTTCATTCAATATAAGTAAAGTATATCTTGATTCATATAATAAACAATCTACTGCTGGAGGAGGTAGATATCCAGATGTTAACAGAGAAATTAGGGAAGCAATGAATGAAGGAGTTTTCTTCGTTAATTACACCGGGCACGGAGGCGAAGGAGGATGGGCTGATGAAAAAATATTAACTGTATCAGATATAAATTCATGGACAAACATTGATGCTCTTCCTGTTTTCGTTACGGCGACATGTGAATTTTCTAGATTTGATAATCCAGATCGAGTTTCTGGAGGAGAATATGTAATACTTAATCCAAATGGTGGTGCAATTGCAATGATCACTACAACTCGCTTAGTTTATAGAGGTGGCGATAATAATACTGGCTTCAGTGAAAACTTTTTCGAGGCTGCTCTTTCAAAGCAAAATGGAAACTTCCCTACTTTAGGTGACGCCATGATGCAAGCAAAAATTAATTCCCCTTTAGGAATAAATTCTAACAACAGAAAATTCGCCTTACTTGGAGATCCAGCTTTAAAGATGAGCTATCCTAAATATGATGTTGTAACTACTCAAATTAACGACATAACCTTACCTGGTATTGACACGCTAAAAGCACTAACCAAAGTAAAAGTTGAAGGGGAAATTAAATACAATGGCCAACAAGCCAACATTAATGGTTTTATCTACCCTATTGTTTATGACAAACTTGAATCAATAACAACTCTTGATAATAATAAAACTTCTAACACATTAACATACGACCATAGACATAGCATTATCTATCAAGGAATTGCTACTGTTGAAAATGGAAAATTTTCTTTTGAATTTATTGTCACAAAAGATATTAATTACTCTTTTGGGAATGGTAGAATAAGTTATTACTTCGCAAACGATACTGTTGATGGCAAAGGTTATACAGAGCAATTAGTTGTTGGAGGAAGTTCAAACGCAGCCCTTAACGATAATGAAGATCCGGTTATTGAACTTTTTATGAATGACACCAATTTTATTTTTGGAGGGTTAACCGATGAATCCCCTACTATCTATGCATTAATAAGTGATGATAACGGGATAAATACCTCTGGAAATAGTTTGGGTCATGATATAACAGCTGTTCTTGATGAAGACTACTCAAATTCCATCATCCTTAATGATTATTATTCAGCAACGCTTAACGATTACAAGAGTGGTAAAATACTCTACCTTCTTAACGAACTAAGTGACGGTACTCATACATTATCGCTTAAAGCATGGGACGTAAACAATAATTCAGGAAAAGCTTACACGGAATTTATTGTTGCCAATAATGCAAAGCTAGCTATTAATCATGTTTACAATTACCCAAACCCTTTTACAACAAATACTACTTTCTTATTTGAGCACAATCAAATGAATGAAGATCTTGATGTAATGATTAAAATATTTACAATCTCTGGAAAAGTCATCAAAACCATTGAAACGAATATCAACTCAATGGGAAACAATAAATCAAAACCAATTGATTGGGATGGCCTAGATGATTTTGGTGACAAAATAGGACGTGGTGTGTATGTTTACCAAATTGAAGTAAAGTCATCTGCAGGCGAAACAGCACGAAAAATTGAAAAATTGGTTATACTACGTTAAGGTGTTTTCCGTTAATCAGTTATATTTGTAAACTATGAAATTAATGAAACAACTCATCTTAGTTTTTAGCGCTATTGTTTTTTTGATTCCATCAAAGAGTAAAGCGCAAGATGATCCACAATATCAAAACTTCTTAAATACTATTACAACTGCAGTTCCTTTCTTAATGATAGGGCCCGACTCAAGAGCTGGAGCAATGGGTGACGTTGGAGCAGCCACTAAACCTGATGCTAACTCGGCTTATTGGAACACTGCTAAATCAGCATTTTTAGAGCAAGAACAATCTCTTACAATTTCATACATTCCTTGGTTAAGAAGTTTAGTTAATGACATTTACATGGCTCAGGCAGGATATACTTGGAAGCCAAATGAAAGATTAAGTTTAAGTCATGGATTAAGATATTTCTCACTTGGAGAAATTCCTTTTAGAGATGAAAATGCCTCACTAATTCAAATTGTTAACCCTAATGAGTTAGCGCTCGATTTAGCTGGTGTAGGTTATAAATTCAATGAAAGATTTTCAGGAGGTTTTGCTCTTCGATATATCTACAGTAACCTAACAGCAGGTTCATCAATTGGAGGTACTGCATCAAAACCAGGTAATGCGGTAGCTGTTGACATCAATGGTTTTTATGATAAACCAGTAAAAATTGGTGAATATGCAGGAGACTACACTTTTGGATTTAACATCCAAAATATAGGAAACAAAATTTCATACAGTGAATCAGCCGAAAGAGATTTTATTCCAATGAATCTTAAATTAGGTACTGGACTTAATCTTGAAATTGATGAATTCAATGAAATTGGATTTTACTTGGACGTTAATAAACTGCTTGTCCCTACCCCTCCTGTTTATTCTGATGAGGAAGATGCTAATGGAAATAGAATTGTTTTAGCAGGAGAAGATCCTAATGTTTCTACAGCCCAAGGAATTATACAATCATTTTACGATGCTCCAGGCGGAATGAAAGAAGAATTCAATGAAATAAACTTTGCCTTTGGAACAGAGTACTGGTACGACAAACAATTTGCAATCAGAGGTGGATATTTTTACGAAAATCCTAACAAAGGAAACCGTAATCACTTAACTGTAGGAATTGGATTAAAGTACAATATTTTTAATCTTGATTTTTCATACTTGTGGCCTCTAACTCAAAGAAACCCACTTGAAAACACCTTAAGATTTACAATGAGTTTTGATTTCGCTGATATCAAAACTGTTAAAGAAAAAGAAGAAGATTAATCATGGCATTTAGAGTAGGATTTGGTTTTGATGTTCACCAATTAGCTGAAGGTGAAGAGTTTTGGTTAGGAGGCATTTTGTTAGACCACTATAAAGGTGCTGTTGGACACTCTGATGCAGATGTATTAATTCACGCGATTTGCGACGCTTTACTTGGAGCAGCAGCTTTAGGTGATATTGGATACCACTTCCCTGACACTTCAGATGAATATAAAGGAATCGATTCTAAAATATTACTAAAAGAAGTTGTAAGACTAATTACTGAAAAAGGATACACTATTGGTAATATAGACGCCACAGTTAGCTTGCAATTACCCAAAATCAAACCTCATATTTTAGCTATAAGAGAAAAATTGGCTGAAGTTATGGGAATTGATGTTGACTTGGTTTCAGTTAAAGCTACAACAACTGAAAAACTTGGTTATGTAGGTGAAGAAAAAGGTGTTAATGCTCACGCTGTTTGTTTAATCAACTCTTAAATCATGGAATAAACACCTCCTTCTTTAAGGAATCTTTACAAGCACCTTTTGTATAAGTGACCATAAACTCATAATATCCAGCCTGGACATATTGATATACAAAATCAGAAGTATTTGAAACCTCTTGAAAACCATCTCCAGATTCCCAAGTATATTGAGCACCTGTTTTAACACCTTCAATTTCCACCTTAGCTTGAATGTAATTTCCCGTGTGAATAAACTCTGTGATTTCAATACCACAAGTATCTTCAACAAGTGATTCATCATTAATCACAAACCCAGATTCATAATAACAATAATCACCATAACTCTGCTCAACTTCTACTTGAACAATATAACTTCCATTTTGAGACAAAGTATGTTCAACAAAAGGAGTAGTAGTTGCTTTTGAAAAACCGTCGCTAAAATGCCAATTATACTGAACTAACTCACCACTAGAAGTAGCAGAAATATTAACAGATACTTTTTTTCCTTGAACACTTGTTTCAATTGAGTTCACAGAACAATCATCTAAAGGCTCACATCCAAATGCAAGGAAAACCAAAAGAATACGAGAATATTTTAAAATCATATTTTTCAAAATCATAACCTTGACGCAAATATATAAAGTCAGTTGCCGAGATAAAAGGTGAAAATAACTTATCAAATAATCGCTTTTTTTATTTTAATAAAATGATTAGGTTTTTATCCTTGATAATACTATTAAAATCATTTGATTTAAAATCGCAAAACCAATACACAAGTCATTGGAACACTAATAATCCATCAGTTGTTCTCAATGACAAAAACACTTTCATTTTGAAATATGAAAATCAATTTTTTATTAAAGAATGGAATAATAAGTTATTGAGCGCAACAATAAATAACAAAAACAATTATTTCATTTTTAACATTTCCCAAAAAGGCAACGCTAACTTTTCCGAAAACAAATTTACCTTTGCATACACTAAAAACTTGACACCGAAACTATATATAGGCTTAGGTGCTGAACTTTTCTTCATCCAACAAATAGAAGTAAGCTCCACCCCCTCTTTTATAAAACCTTATGGCGGTTTATTATACAATTTGAATAATAAAAACAGAATATTCTGTTCATTTAACACTCAAAACTTAACGCCAATACCTAAGGCCATACCTGAAAACATAAACACTCAATGGGAATACAAGTTCAATGAGATAATTACTGGTTTATTCGGTTTCAGTGAATCTTTTGAAAACAAACATTCCTTTGAGGGGTTAATTGATATAAAACTTAACGACCGAATCAATTCAAGTTTAGCCATCAGTTCTTCGGAAAACCCGATTCAACTATTCAGTTATATAAAAATGAATAATTGGCATATTATGATACTTAACGGTTATCATCAAAAACTTGGTTCTTCAAACTCAATCGGGCTGTCTTTTTCATGGTGAAAAAAATAATTTTCCTTTGTTTATTGAGTTTAAGAATTAACGCTCAATCCCCTATAGATAACGCCATTGCATATTTACAACAATTTAATAGCGAAGAAATTGATTTAGAAAATCAAATGATGATACTTAACGATTTTATTGAGTCACCCCTAAGTATTAATCAAATTTCAATTGAAGAAATTAATAAATTCCCACTCCTAAATCAAAGGCACTTTTTTGCCATACAAAAGCATATAAAATATAATGGCGCTATCCTATCCATCTTCGAATTAAAAACCTTGCCTCTTTTTAATCAAGAACTATGTGATGTGATTGAACCTTTTGTGAAATTTGAAATAGAACCAAAAAAATCAGTCTATAAAGGATTTATAATGCATAAATCTTCATTTATACTTCAAAACCAAAAAGGATTTACAAGGCAAGACTCAGGAAAATACCTAGGGAACAAAACTCACGAAACAACAAGAATTAAATGGGGCAATCAGAATTTAAAAACTTTTGTATTATGGGAAAAAGACAAAGGAGAACAATTAAATCAATCATATTTTAAATTTGGGATTGAAAAATCATATCGTGGTAAAATCAAGCAAATCAATATAGGTAGTTTTTCTGCTAACTTAGGTGAAGGATTAATTCATTCAAACCAAACATTTTCTTCAAAAAACTCTCCAATTGAAAGTTTTATCAAAATCCACCCTGACCTTCGAATTAACTCAAGCACGAATGAGAGTAATTTTGAAAACGGTATTGGAATAATTACTCAATTCAGAAGTTTAAAATCAACCTATTTCTGTTCTTTTAAAGATATCCACGGTAATTTAGAGGAGAACAAAATAACGTCCATTAAATCAGATGGTTTGTTTAATACTTACACTGAATTACATAAAAGACAAAAAGGTTCTACACAAATAATTGGCACATCTCAATCGCTCAATTTCAATCAACTTCAAATCAGCATAAATAGTGTTAAAGTTCACAACTCAATCGTTTATGCACCAGAAGATAATTATTACAATCATAATTATAGTTTTAATAATTTTTGGAATAACAGTTTAAGCTATCGTTATTTCAACGGATCAGTTTTATTGAAAGGCGAAACTGCCTTTGATCAATATTTTAATCTAGCTTTTACAAATAACTTTGTCTACAACTTTGATAATCATCAATTACTCATCAACACAAGGTATTTTGCAGACGATTATAATTCTTTCAGAGCACAAACTTTTTCTGAAGGATCTAGAGTGCAAAATGAAAAAGGATTTTTTGTTGGTTTTTCAGGCAGTCAAGAAAAGTCAGACTATTATTTAAGTGCGGATTTTTTCAATTCCCCAACACCTAAATACTTAGTTCACCTACCTTCTTTTGGAAAAGAGTTCGTTGGATTTATTAATTACCAAATTAATGATTCAAACAGATTAAAACTGTTTTACAAATATGAATTAAAGCAAAAAGATGAATCATTGAATAAAATTGATATTCTTGAAAACAGAATACAAAACCGATTTTACATACAACTCAAGTCATTACTTAATAGTGAGCTTAGATTTATCTACAGGCTTGACCTCAATACCATTAAAACACCTAATGAATTATACAAGGGCATAGCAACTTATATCGACTTTAACTATTCCTTTCAAAAAAGCAAATTAGGAGTCAGATTAACCTATTTTGATACCGATAACTGGGATTCCCGAATATACCATTATGAAAATGACATCCTTTACCATTTTTCAATTCCAGCCCTCTACGAGAATGGTTTGAAATACTTTTTCAATTATTCCATCAAAATTAATAAGGCTATTCAAATTTGGGCTAAATATTCAAACCTGTATTACATTAACAAAACGTCTATTGGATCTGGAAACGATGAAATATCAGGAAATCAAAAATCAGAATTTAGAGTTCAAGCAAAAATTAACTTTTAGAAAACAAAGTTATCATCATCGTACCCTTCTTTTGAACCAAATCTAAAATCACCCCCAACTCATGTGAACCTCCTGTAGCTTCATTGGTAAGTTTTGATATTGTATAATCATGGGAATACTGAACCTTTAATCTTTTATTATGATAACCTAAACCACTAATAACGGCATCTTCATTTCTAACTCCTAAAAATAAATTAAGGAACTTATATCTACTATTAACACCAAAAACTAAGTTTTGAAAACTACTTTGAAAAGACATTTTTGCTATAGGTGAAATTTGAAGAATTTCGTTTTCATAAACTGGGTGAGAACCATAAACAGTTAATCTTCTTGGCAAAGGACTATATCCATCTTTAGTAAAAGCTTGATTGGGTTCCAAAAAATTGGCTAACGCCAAACCAACATTACCTTTATAAACTAAAGCATGTGCACCTAACGCAAAATTCACAAAAGATATATCTGTAACAAAATCAGTCTCAGATGTAGTACCTACAAAACCAAATCTATTATCAATCATATCTCCGAAAGTAAGCTTCGAAAGGTCAAGAGATTTTTGTTGGAACTCAGCTTCCACTCCAAACGCAATTTGAAAATTATCATTAGCACTAAACCATCTTGCGTAATTCAACCCCAAACCTGTCGTATTAATCGTTGAATTCCCTGCTTGATCATTCAACAACCTTAGCCCTAAACCTGTATTATATTTGGTTAGTTGTTTTTGAATACCCAAATTATAAGTAACATAAGCATTACTAATACCTGGCCATTGATTTCTATATTGAGTATTTGCCTGCCACCCCATCAAATGACCTGTCAAAGCTGGGTTTAAATACATAGACTGCATATAGGTTTGAGAAAAATGTGGGTCTTGAGCATTTCCTAATTTCATTAGTAAAAGCAAGACAGGAAGAAGAAGTCTTTGCATTTTTATTCGTTTCATTCTGGTTTTTAACGGAACAAATGTAATTTTATTTCCACAAGCAAAAAAAAGCCTCCAGTGATTAACTGGAGGTCAAAACTTAAATCGACTAAACTAATTTTGAGTCATAAGGGGAAACCTTTAGAACAAATGCTTTTTTTGACTCAATTCAAAGTTAATAAGCTTTCAATCCTTTAATAATGATGGTACTCAGTTAGAAATATGATTTATGTCATTTTGAATTAATGCAGATACTTTTTATCTTTTTAAAGCAAAAGTTAATTATGGAAGGTATAGATCACATTTATAACGGACTAGGATATATTACTTACTCGCTTTGTATGGCTGACGGAGCTGTTCAAGATGATGAAAGGCATGAGGTTGAAGAACTTATTAAAGAAGCTGCTAAAAAACAAAGTTTTCATGCTTCTTTCGCTGATGGAGTGTTTAGGTTAAGTCAAATGGAACATCTTCCTCAAACAACAGCTCTTCACTTGGGAATAGATGAATTTGAGAAACACGCTTTTTATCTAAAGCCCGAATTACAAAAAAACATTTTGGATTTCTTAAATGAAGTTGCAATAGCAACGCCTCCCATTACTGAAGTTGAAGAGTCTGTAATAAATCAAGTGAAAGAATTTTTCGCTGGATTAAATTAAAATTGTGGCCCATGAGAACCGAGGGCAAAGTACGAACAAGTGAGATTTAAAGAGCTATAGGCCACATCAATAATATCGCTTTAAACTTCCAAAAATACCACTAAGCGAAAATAATCTCTCGAACCATTTCGGTTCCTAAATGATCATTTAAGGTCTTCACCAATTTGGATTTTGCAAAAGCCAACTCATTTCTAAGTGCAGCCGAATCTAGCCTAACTAAAAACTTACCATCAATTAATTGTTTAGAAACAGTATGATTTGCAATAGCAGGTCCTAATACTTTATCCCAAGCTTCATACAAACGAACCTCATTCATTTTTGTATTTAGCTTGTAAGTATCCATGAGCTCTTTCAAAGCATCACCAAGCTTTATTTGATTATCTTTTTTCTTCATCAAGGTGCTAATCTTTTCTTTTTCCAAACGCCATTTTCAAACTCATACACGATTCGGTCATGCAATCTACTTGATGCCCCTTGCCAAAACTCGAAATATGTAGGAACTAATCTCAACCCACCCCAATTTTCTGGTCTAGTCACCTCCTTTCCTTCAAATTCTTTTTTAAACTTTTCAACTCTAGCTTCTAATTCCCCCCTATTTTGAATAACAGAACTTTGAGGCGATGCCCATGCTCCTAATCGACTTCCTAAAGGACGATTCATAAAATAATCATCAGACTCCTCTTTAGTCACGCGCTCAACAACTCCTTCTACCCTAATTTGTCTTTCCAAAACACTCCAAAAAAATGTCAATGAAGCAGATGGATGAACATCTGTTTCACCTACTTTATCACTTCCATAATTGGTAAAGTAAGTAAAACCTCGCTCATCTAAATTCTTTAACAATACGACACGTCCCCTTGGCTGATCATCTTTTAAAGTACTTAAAATCATCGCATTGGGATCTCTTTCAACTTTATCCAAAGCCACTTCATACCATCCATGAAATAATTCAAATGGATTATCAGGTAGTTGATCCTCTTCTAGGTAATCATTTTTCGTGTAGTCTATTCTCTGATTATAGATATTATCGGACATTATTCAGCGCTATTTAATTTCTCAATCACTTTATCTACCTCTGCTTCAGTCTTTTTCAATTTGTCAGAACAAATCGTTAAAAGCTTACTCGCTCTTTCAACTTTTTTCGCCAACTCATCCACATCAACATCTTCATTCTCAATCCCGTTAACAATCTCCTCTAGTTCTTCAATTGCGTCTTTATAATTTATCTTCTTCTCACTCATCATTCAATGATTTTAGTTTTCTTTATTCCATCTCTTAATTTCAAATCAACCTCTTCTCCTTTCTTTAGCTGATCAATACTTGTAAGTACTTTACCATCCTTTAAAAGCATTGCGTAACCTCGCTTCAAAACGTTATCAGGATGAACAAGACTAAGAGTTCGCTCGTTCAATTTAAGTCTTGATTTTTGATTAGCTATCATCTGTTTAGGAAGCATTTTCAAAACAGACTCATATCTCAACAATTTCCTTTCTTGTTGGTTAATCATAACGGATTTTGATTCAGCAATATCGCCCACAATATTATTTAAATCCTGCTTCTTGGATTTTAAATAAGCTTTACTAATTCTAGGTAAATCCGATTTTATTGAAGAAAGCACCAAACGGTTCTTCTCCAATACCTTTTGAGTACCTGATTTTGTTTTGAAAGATAATTGCTGAAGCTTAGACTTATTAATATTTAATTTCTCTCGAGAGAAATATACAAGAGCATCTTTTAATCCAATGTAATACTCTTCAAAACTTTGCATTTTTTCAATCAAGAACTCAGCTACAGCTGTTGGTGTTTTTAATTTAGTATGCGCTACTAAATCGGCAATTGTTTCATCTCTTTCGTGTCCAATCCCAGTCAAAACAGGCAATGGGAATTCAGCTATAAACCTCCCCAAATTATATGTATCAAAACCTGCTAAATCCAAACTAGCTCCTCCTCCCCTAATAATTACAACACAATCAAACTCATCAACATCTATCTTTTTCATTGAATCAATTACGGAAGACTCTACCTGGTCCCCCTGCATGATTGATTGAAAAAGTGTTGTTTCAAACAAATATCCGCCTTGATTATTTGTAAGTTGATTCATAAAATCCCCATAACCTGCGGCAGTTTCACTAGAAACAATTGCTATTCGTTTAGGAACCAACTCAAGCTCTAACGAAGCATTAATATCCAATAACCCCTCCTTAGTTAATTGGGTAATAATTTCTTTTTTACGCCTTTCTAAATCTCCTAATGAATAACTTGGATCAACGTTTTTAACCACTAAGCTTACACCGTATTGCTCATGAAAGCTTACACTAACACTAAACAAAACTTTCATCCCTTTCTGCAAAGCACTTCCAGTTGAAGCAAAAAAGTTTGCTGTTATTCTATCATATTGAAACTTCCAAATGTTGGCCCTAATTCTTGCAACAATTCTATTTTCTCGCTTTTCTACAAGATCCAAATAACAGTGCCCAGCTCCAGCCACTCGCATCTCTGCAATTTCTGCAACTAGCCAAACCTCATCCATGAAATTCATTTCAATGGCTTCTCGGATTAATCCGTTCAATTGGGATAGTGATAAATAGTCTTGATCTGGCATTTTTACTCGAAAATCACTTCTAAATTAATCAATTTAGTTACTAAAAACCTGTCATATTACTTGTTGTTAATAACAAGGTTTATAAATACTTTCCATTCCCTCTCAAATACCTTATTTTAGAAGTTTGGTACAACGATTGATTGGGAGAATTCAAACAGACCGTTAAAGCATGAGACTTAAACTAAACTTTTTAATCATAACTTTTTCTATTTTAATCACGCAATTAAATGCTCAAGATTGTTGGCAAAAACCCTCTGGAGATAACAAAATTGCCAATGATTATTTCTCCTATGGGATGTATCCCTGCGCTCTGCAGGAATACTTATACATCTACGCCAACAAACCAAAAAGCAAAAAATTAAATCATAGAATTGCACAATGTTACCTCCTGTCTCCCGGAGGAAATAAATCACTCGCTATTAAGTATTTAGAGTTTTTAGTAAAAGATGACAAACCGGACAAAGATATTTATTTCGAATTAGGACAAGCGTATCTTTACGATGGTAAGTTTGATAAATCAATAGCCAATTTTAAAAAATATATTGAGGTATCAAATCCAAACGGAGAAGCTCTTGTTAACGTAGAAAAATTTATTGAATATGCTACTGTTTCAAAGGAACTTGTTAAACACCCTGTAAATATCACTTTTAAAAACCTAGGAGAAGATGTTAATAGTGAATATAACGAAAAGCACCCTTTCGTAACAGATGAAGAAGATTTTATTTTCTTAACCAGCGACAAAAAAGGAACAAGAGGCGGAATTGAAGATAGAGATGGTTACGTACCAGATGTTATGCAAACGAAAGTAAAAAACGGTAGAGACGCCTATAAAGGAACTAGAAGTTTACCTGGTACATTCAACACAGAATTCGCAGAAATGGTTGCTGGAGGATCACCGGATGGAGCTTACTTCATTTATGCCACTGATGAACAATTCCAAAACTGGGAATTAAAAATGACATATAAAGAAGAAGGTAAAAGATCATATCCAAAAGCTGAATTTATCGAAAGTATAAACGGACATAATAGTCACGAAATCGCTGCCACAATTACAAATGATGGATCTCTTATGATTTTCTCTTCAGATAGAAAAGGTGGATTTGGAGGCTTTGATCTTTGGATGAGTAAATTACTTCCTACAGGAACTTGGGGTGAACCTATTAATATGGGACCAACAATCAACACTGAATTTGACGAAACATATCCAAACTTCTCTAAAGATCAATCATACATCACTTTCTCTTCTAATGGATTAAAAGGAATGGGTGGTTTTGATTTATTTAAAACAGAATTTTCTGAAGATTTAAAAACTTGGACAAAACCTAAAAACTTAGGATATCCTATCAACACTGCTTACGACGATAACACCATCACTTTTGTGAAGAACGGAAGATATGCTTACAAATCTTGTATTAGAGGAGATTCTTACGGAATGAGAGACCTTTACCTACTTACTTTCAATGATGTTTTACCTACTTATACTGTTGTTAAATCTGAAGTTAAAGCAGATACATTAACCGATATGGGTAAACTTACCCAAACTATAAACGCCAATATTAATTCAAGTAAAAAGCTATTAGATTCTCTTACAACAATTGGAACGGATTCAGCAATGATTGATTCAGTGAAGCAGGTTTATTACGCTGAAATGGGGAAACTTGATATGCTTGATCCTATGACTAATAATTATGTTGAAGTATACACTGATAACGGAGAGCTTTACGGACAATACACTCCTAACGCTAGAAATGGAAAATTCATAATGATTTTGGAACCTGGAATCTATGACATCTCAGTTTCAAACGATGGTTTTGAACCTGTTAAACAAAGGATTAGAATTTACGATAAGTCTAATTACACCCCTGAATTAAGCAGGGATTTCTACTTAAAACCAAAAGCCAACTTATAGTTGTCCCATGAAACTTAATTTAAAAAGACCAATTTGTTTTTTCGATTTAGAAACAACTGGTACAAATATTTCTACTGATAGAATTGTAGAAATTGCCATCACCAAGGTATTTCCTGACGGTAAGGAAGAAGTAAAGTGCAGAAAAATTAACCCTACGATCCCTATTCCTCTTGAGGCGTCATTAGTTCATGGGATTTATGATGAAGACGTTAAAGAAGAGCCAACCTTTAAACAAGTAGCAAAAGGGCTATTTGATTTCATGAAGGATTGTGATTTGGGTGGATTTAATTCCAATAAATTCGACGTACCTCTCCTATTAGAAGAATTTCATAGAGTTGGGATCGACTTTGATATTTCGAACATCAATTTGGTGGATGTTCAAAATATCTTTCATCAAATGGAACAAAGAACTTTAGTTGCGGCATATAAGTTTTATTGTGATAAAGATTTAACAGATGCCCACAGTGCCGCTGCTGATACTAATGCTACTTATGAAGTTTTAAAAGCAATGCTTGATAAGTATGAGAAAACTGAATTTACAGACAAAGAAGGTAATACATCTGTCCCCGTTGTAAATGATGTCCCAAAACTTGCAGAATTTTCGAAAAGAAATAACAATGTTGATTTAGCAGGAAGATTTGTCTATAATAAAGAAAACATTGAGTGTTTCAATTTTGGTAAACACAAAGGAAAACCAGTTGAGCAAGTACTTTCGGAGGAACCATCATATTATGCTTGGATGATGAATGGAGAGTTTTCTATCAACACAAAAAAGGTGTTAGAAAATATTAAACTTCGATTATTACAAAAGAAATTCGGAGAGTAGTTATGAAAATTATTTGCATCGGAAGAAACTTTGCTGATCATGCTAAAGAGCTGAACAACGAACAACCAACGGAACCGGTTATTTTCCTTAAGCCGGACACTGCACTTTTAAGAAACAATGATCCTTTCTTTATTCCTGATTTTAGCAATGAAGTTCATCATGAGGTTGAATTAGTTGTAAAAATTAATCGATTAGGAAAAAACATACAGCCTAAATTCGCTCACAAATATTTCGACGAAATTGGACTAGGTATAGATTTCACAGCAAGAGATTTACAATTCGAATTAAGGGACAATGGATTACCATGGGAAAAAGCAAAAGCATTTGATTCCTCGGCGGCAATCTCAAAAAAGTTCATTAAAAAAACAGAATTAGGGGATCTTAAAAATTTAGAATTTCACCTGGAAAAGAATGGTGAAAAAGTTCAAATCGGAAACTCTAACCAAATGATTTTTAATATTGAAGAATTGATTTGCTATGTCTCAAAATTCTTCACTTTAAAAATAGGAGACCTAATCTACACAGGAACTCCTGCAGGCGTTGGGAAAGTAAATATAAATGATGAACTATGTGGTTTCATACAGGACAAAAAAATATTTGATTTTAAAGTAAAATAATGAAATATCTAATCGCTTTAATAGTCACCACTACTCTACTTTCATGCTCAAAGCATGAAAACAGGATGGAAGGAACTTGGTTTGTTGAATATTTTGAAAATGATTTAAAAACTAACGATTTCACTATGCTTTTTGAAGAAGGTGGAAAAGGAAAAGTTGATGGAATTACCAGCATGTCATGGAGCGTAAACAAAAAAGACCTAACGCTTATAATTAATGACTATAAGCAAGAATGGGAGAATAATAGAAATAAGAAAAATATTCAATTCTATCTTTCAAACGACACTTTAGGTAATTTTCTAAGAATGGAAATGGAAAGGATCGAATAATAATTTGTCCTTCAAACAAATACTTTTATCTTCATCTCAAATTGTAAATATTTATGAAAAAGTTTTTTGGAATTTTAAGTTTAGTAATGGCTTTAACTTTTGCTGTCACTTCTTGTGGAGGTGATGCTCCTGTTAATGCTGATTCGGCAGAAAAAAAATGTTGCGCTAGTAAAGATTCATGTGAACACAAAAGTGATTCAACGAAACATGCCGCTTGCGCTAATAAAGAGGCTAAAAAATGTTGTAAAAAAGATAGTGCTAAAACTTGTAGTGCTTCGGTTTCAGATTCTGCAACTTGCGCCGCAATGAAAGAAAAATGTGCTAAAGAATGTGGTACTGATTCTATTTGTGAAATGCATAAAGCTGAGTGCAAAGCTAAATGTGAAGCAAAAGGTGATTCAACGTCAGTTAATTCTTGCGCTCCAAACTGTGACAAACCATGTTGTTCTGGAGAAGAAAAGAAAGCATGTGGTCCTAACTGTGAGGAATCATGTTGCGCTAAAAAATAAGGAAACGTTTTAGTTAAAGTTCGTTTTAAAACTGATAAATCAGTTGATTTATCCGATTAAATTTGGAAACGATTATTAAACCGCATATATTTGATGCGGTTAATAACAACTAAAAGTTAAAGCAAAAATGGAAAAAGCTGTCAAATCCCTTTGACAGCTTTTTTATTTAAATAATGATTGCAAAGCTTTTTTCCTAAGCTCCTTAGAAATAATCAATTCTTTGTGATCTCTACTTACAGCAAAAACAACATCATACTTTTTAGTTGCTGTTTCTACATTTTTATCAATGATATAAAATCTTCTTGGATAGAAATAGGAAATCTCAACAGGTAAGTCTCCAAACGCTTTCTGCTCTCCACTCTCAACATCATAAAAAGCATACTTTCCTTTAGTTACATCAAACTCTTGCTTTCCTGCCTCGAAAACATTTCGCTTCTTATAAAGTAGCGTATCATAAAGCGGAACATTAGATATAGAATAATCTTTTAGTAACTCATCTAATTGATATTCAAAATGAACAAACCTGAATTCTGAACTTCTTGAGCATCTATCAATAGATAAACCTTTAAACCAAAAAAGTAAATATGTTTTACCTGTATCTACTCGATAATATTCCGAAATCACAGGCTCTTGTTTGATTTTAACGAATTCATCAACGGAATCCCCTTTCCATTTCTTGATGACCTCTAGCACTACAGAATCGTTTTTTATTTCAACCCCACGCACTATTGCAATGTTCTCGGTCATAGCCACTTCTTCTTTCAAAGAAAGGTCTTCACATTGAGCACGAATTGTTGAAATTGAAAATAAAGAAACAAACAATAATAATACTAGTCTCATTTTAATAAAGCTTTATTGATACGTTTAACTAATCCTGGACCTTCATAAATGAATCCGGTGTAAACTTGTACCAATTTCGCGCCAGCTTTTAATTTTTCCAACGCATCTGCCTCAGAGTGAATCCCCCCTACACCAATAATAGGATATTCATCCCCTAAATTTTGGTACAAGTATGAAATTACTTTTGTTGATCGGTTTCCTACAGGTTTTCCACTTAAACCTCCAGGCCAACCAATTTGTTCTAATCTTTTTTCTCCAGTTTTTAACCCCTCACGATTAACGGATGTGTTAGCTGCAACCACTCCATCTAACTTTAAAGTCTTAATAATATCAATAACATCATCCAACTCCGGTTCGCTTAAATCTGGAGCAATTTTTAGCAAAAGAGGTTTGGGTTTAGACTTAGATTTATTGATATCCGATATCTTTTGCATTAATTGCATTAAAGGCTCTTTCTCCTGAAGCTTAGTCAGATTACCCACATTTGGACAACTTACATTAACCACGAAATAATCAACATAATCGAACAAAGTTTCAAAAACCTTGATGTAGTCATCGTCTGTTTTATCGGGATCTGTGCCTGTATTTTTACCAATATTACCGCCAATAACAATATTGGTTTTTCTTTTCTTCAACCTTTCAACAGCAGCTTCAACACCCTCGTTGTTGAATCCCATTCTATTTATCAAAGCATTATCTTCTGGTAACCTGAATAATCTTGGCTTTGCATTTCCTGGCTGACCCTTTGGAGTTAAGGTTCCTATTTCAACGAAGCCAAAGCCATAATCAGCCAACTCATTAAACAACTTAGCATCTTTATCAAAGCCTGCTGCTAAACCAACCGGATTGGAAAATTTCAACCCGAACACCTCTCTCTCTAGTCTGGTATCATTTACACGAAACATTGACTTATTTAATCCCGATACTCCCGGAATTTTTGATAAAGTTTTAATTCCGCTAAAAACTAAATGATGAATCTTCTCTGGATCAAAAGAGAAAAAAATTGGTTTAACTATTGCCTTGTATAATCCCATTCTATTCTGCGTATAATGCTTCTACTTCATTTAAAACCTCCTCTACTGGTCGAGTGTTTTCAAAGAAACCTAAAATCTCTCTTAAAACAGCCTCAACAGTACTATCTGGACAACTTGCCCCTGAAGTTATCATAATATCAATTTTATCTTTTTGAGGAAGGTAATTTTCTGATTTACCCTCAATTTTATTTCTCCAATCAAAATGCTGAATCTCAACATCACTCACCAACTTCTCTTTTCCAGTTATGAAATAAGTTGGACACTTCTGTTCACAAAGCTCCACCAAATGCGTTGTATTAGAACTATTATATCCTCCTACAACAATTGCCAAGTCCCCACCTTCTTCTAACAATCCGTATGTAGCGCTTTGATTGTCGTTTGTTGCATAACATAATGAATCTCTTGTGTCGGCAAAAGCTTGCTCTTCTTTTCCATACATCTCTTCAATTATGTCTTTTATGTAAGCTGCAATTTCTTTTGTTTCACTAGCCAACATCGTTGTTTGGTTCACAACTCCAATTCTTTTTAAATCTACCTTTGGATCAAATCCTTCACTAAACTTCCCCTCGAAATCTTTAAAAAACAACTCCGTTTCCTTTTCTCCACGTATATATTTCTCTAAAAGCTTAGTCTCTTCCAAGTTTTTCACAATAACGGCCGGACCCTCTTTTGCAGCGTGAGAAAAAGTAGCTCTAGTTTCTTCATGATTACTTTTCCCATGAATCACAATTGTGTAATCTTTATCCCCTAGCTTTTTGCTCATTTTCCAAACGCGCTCAACGAAAGGACAAGTGGTATTGTATTCATCGGTATGAACACCTTTTTCCGCTAACAACTTTTTCGTTTCCAGTGTTGTACCGAAAGCAGGAATGATGACTAAATCATCCGATGTTACATCATCCCAACTAATCAATTGATTGCCTTTTGTATCTAAAATGAATTGAATCCCTCTCGATTGTAAATCCGAATTCACCAATGGATTATGAATCATCTCACTCAAGAAATAAATCTTCTTGCCAGGGTTTTCTTCTAAAGCTCTGTATGCTCTTTCAATTGCATTTTCTACTCCAAAACAAAAACCGAAATGTCTTGCAATAAAAAACCTTACTGGACCAAAATCTAATTTCGTTGGAGAAAAGTCTTTTTTCTTAGGATCAAGTGTTTTACGAATCTCTTTTAGTTTAGAGATTATAGGACTTTTGTAAAACTCAGGAACATCAAATTCGCGCATATCAAAAGAATTAAAGCAAATTTACAAATTAAGCAGCTATAAAGTCGCCTAATGAATTGTAATAAATCTTAAAGTTATTCGTAATACTAACTATGAAACTTAAAAACACATCAAAAGTCTTTATTCTAATATTGGCTGCAACACTAACTTTGGCATCATGTTCATCTAGCAAATACTGTGTCGGTGGAAAAAAGAAGTACAAGCGCATGAAAAAAGACACCAATTTAATGGTGTTTTAAAATTCATTCAACTAGTAGAATCAGCATAAAACTATAAAGGTCATTGCGTATCTTTGCAAAATGTGTGATTCAAATCATGATCAACCTAAAAAAGTAAGCGAGGAAGAAATTTCTTTAGCTACAAGAATTTTGGAGCAATTAGTAGCCGATCCTGTTCAGATGTTTGAATTGGAAGAAGCACAGAGAATTGCTTTAATGAAAGCTGCTGGACAATTAACTCGTCCAAACAGAGAAGAATTTGATACCCGCAGAAAGAACGCCAAAAAGGCTGCTGAAAGAAAGCGCAGAGAGAGAGAAAAACACGCTCGAAAGGAAACAGGAATTAGAAGTGCTCGTGAAGCAACTGTTTTCATTGCTCCAAAAATGATAGGCGAATCAGACTTGCACCAAAAAACAGTTGGAGAGCTAGAAAAACCTCGTAACTGCTATGTGTGTAAAGTTGAATATACTAAGCTTCACCACTTCTATGATCAAATGTGTCCGGAATGCGGTGATTTCAACTACGCTAAAAGATTCCAAACCGCCGATTTAAATGGACAAGTTGCCGTTGTAACTGGATCAAGATTGAAAATTGGCTATCATATTGTTTTAATGTTATTGAGAGCTGGAGCTACTGTAGTTGCCACTACTCGATTCCCTGTAGATTCAGCATTAAGATATGCTCAAGAGGAAGATTTTAACGATTGGAAAGATCGATTAAGAATTCATGGATTGGATTTACGACACATACCTAGTGTAGAAATCTTTTGCAACTTCATTGAGCAAAAATATGGTCGCTTAGATGTGCTTATTAATAATGCAGCACAAACTGTTAGAAGACCAGCTGGTTTTTATGCTCACTTGATGGAAAATGAGGAAAAACCAAGGGAAGAATTTTCGAAAGATATTCTTGATTTATTGGGTGATCATCATGATTCAATAGACGAATTAAGAAGCTTAGCACTAGCCTCAACAAACGAAAAAAACACGCAGCTTCCTGTTGCTTGGCATGCGCCTGAACCTGGAATTGGGATTAGGGCATCTGCTAAACTTTCACAAATCCCATATAGCTTTGATAATTCTTTACCAACTAAAGAAGTTTTCCCAGAAGGAGAATTAGACGCTGATTTACAGCAAGTTGACTTAAGAAAAACAAACAGCTGGCGATTAAAGTTAGGCGAAGTTGAAACGTTGGAAATGATTGAAGTTCAACTAGTCAACTCTGTTGCTCCTTTTGTTTTATGTAGCCGCTTGTCTAAAATCATGCGAAAAGAAAATACTGGGATGAAGCACATTATCAATGTTTCTGCAATGGAGGGTAAATTCCATCGATTCTTCAAGGAAGACCGTCATCCACATACCAACATGGCAAAAGCAGCCTTAAATATGATGACACATACTTCTGCATTGGATTTAGCCAAAGACGGTATTTACATGAACGCTGTAGACACTGGTTGGGTAACAGATGAAGATCCTGCTGAACTTTCGAAACACAAAGAAGAAGTGCATGATTTCCAGCCACCTCTTGATATTGTAGATGGAGCTGCCAGAGTAATGGATCCTTTGTTTGATGGTATCAACACAGGTAAGCATTGGTGTGGTAAATTCTTGAAAGATTATCAACCAATCGATTGGTAATGGCGCGTTGGACCAACTTTTACTTAATTAGAATTGAATTCCTTGGGTTTCGTTATCATGGTTGGCAAAAACAGCCTAAATACAGAAGTGTTCAGGGAATGATTGACAAAACATTTGAGTTCATTTTTCAGCACGAAAATTTCAAAACTCATGGATGTGGTAGAACTGACGCCAAAGTTTCGGCTGATGATTTTGCTTTTGAATTATTCACTACCGAATCTTATGATGCTGAAGACTTACTGGTTCAATTAAACCAAAACCTCCCTTCTGACATACGAGCAAAAAGTATAAAACTGGTTGACGAATCTTTCAATATAATTCAAAACTCTAAAGAAAAAGAATACCACTATTATTTCTCTTCTGGCGCGAAAAGTCACCCTTTTAACGCCCCTCTAATTAGAGATTTTGGTGCTGAATTAAATATCGAAAAAATGAGAGCGGCGGCTGAAATATTCAAAGGCACTCACAATTTTAAAAGATACGCTAGCAAACCAACTGAAAATACAGTGTTCGAGCGCGAAATTACGGTTTCTGAAATAATAGAAAACAAAAACATCCAAGCCAACTTCACCCCCGAAACATCATTCATTTTCAAAGTTAGAAGTAAAGGATTTTTACGCTATCAAGTCCGTTTAATGGTAGGTGCATTGGTAAATGTTGGTCGAGGAGAATGGACCTTAGAAGATTTTCAAGAGACACTAGATAACCCAGAGGGATTACAAGTAAAGCATATAGCTCCTTCATCAGGATTAGTTTTGCATGAGGTAAGTTTTGAATAATCTAAAATTATCACCTGTTATATTAAGCCATTTCGGAAAGTTTACGGCTTAGTCTTAAACAAAAACAAACCTACTGCTGTAATAAATCCATTGATTGCTAGGATTTCAAAACCGAATCCAAAAACATCTGCTAAAAAGTAACTTGATACGGCGCTAATAACAGCGATAAAAGGCACTGCTTTATCTGTAATTTGAATCTTGGTAAGAATTCCAACAGCGTACAACCCTAACAATGGACCGTATGTAAAACCAGTCCATTTAAATAACTCCCAAATTATACTATCCTTATTTATCGCCTTGAAAATCATTACTACTAAAAACAAAACAACACTCATAATAACATGAACAATTGTTCTTGTTTTTTTGTCTTCTTTCTCGACTAAATCAATACAAACACTAGTTGTTAAAGATGTTAAAGCAGAATCAGCACTAGAATAAGCCGCTGCAATTAAACCAATTAAAAATGTAGCACTCAACCACATTGGGAAATAACCGTTTTTTGCTAATGAAGGATAAATTTGATCTGGGGCAACAGCTTCCATCTTACCATCAATCAACAACTTATATTCTCCTGATTTAACGACTTCTCCTAAATCATTCGTCTTTTCAATCACTAAAGCCGATAGCTCTCCTATCCCCATGTATGTTTCAAAAATTAAAACCCCTAAAATCAAAAACACAAAATTTATTGGCACTAACACAATGCTAAACCATGTAAGGTTTTTCTGAGCTTCTTTTTTGTTCTTGCAAGTCAAGTTCTTCTGCATGATATCTTGATCTAAACCAGACATTGCTATTGTAAAAATCACCCCATTAAATATCCCTAACCAAACATTTCCATCAACAATCTTCCCCCCTTCAAAATCATATAAATCACTATTTGAAGCAATTTTCCATAATCCCGAGAAGCTAGTATCATTTAGATCTGCCAAAAAGTAAACGGTTGCTCCTGCTGCAATTAATATTGCGGCTGTTTGAAGCGTATCCGTCCAAACAATAGTCTTAATTCCACTTTTAAAGGTATAAACCCAAATCAATAAAATAGTCAGTAACACACCTATCCAATAAGGAACACCAATCGGCTGGAATAAAAAGATATCCAACACTTCAGCAACTAAATAAAGTCTTAAAGAGGCGCCAATAATCCTTGAAACTAAAAACGAAATTGCTCCAGTTTTAAATGCAAAAACACCAAACCGATCACGTAAATAAGTATAAATTGAAGTTAAATTAAACTTGTAATAAATTGGTATAAGGACATAAGAAACAATAAAATAGCCAAGAAGAAAACCTACAACCATAGGCATATACTGGAGCCCTTTACCAAACACAGAACCTGGAATTGAAATAAATGTTATTCCCGATAGAGTAGCTCCTATCATTCCAAAGGCAACTAGGTACCATGGCGACTGCCTATCTCCTGTAAAAAAAGATTCATTAGTGCTTTTTCTTGATGTGAGGTATGAAATACCAATTAACACACCAAAGTATATTAGAATGATAATTAACGCCGCTTGTCCAGACATAAACTTAGGTTTTAGTCAAATAAACGGAATAATAAACCAGAAAAATATGAGGTACTAAATAGTTTTGAGAAAAAAGATGTGAATTATCTCTTTAGTTCAAGAAGAACTTGCTCTTTTTAAAATCATCAATTAAAGCGACCGCTGCTGGATATTTTGACACCTCAGCTAACTCAAACTTCTTGACTGCTAGTTTTTTAAGGTTTAAAAGCCTTAACTCCTCAATTGTTAAATTTTCTTTATCAACAATTTCAGCAATTTCATCTAAAGTTTTCAGGTATTCAGCTGTACTTTTTATGCTCATCGCGTAGATTTTGGTTAAAAATAAGAGAGAATATCTTACCTGTCAACTCATAAAGCCCTATCCACAACCAAACTACCTGATAAACTATTAGTTAGGATCTAAAAAAAAGTTTTACACACGAGATGCAATCGCTAAATCAACAAACAAAAAATCACGTTTTCGCTTTCGCTCTTTAGCTAAATCTTCAATTTTACCAACAAGTCTAATTTGAACCGGTTGCTTTTGTCGACGTAGGAAAATCTCATTTTCATCTTTTGTTTTGACCAAAATGAAATAATGCTTCTTCCAAGCAATAACCAAAGGCTCATCTAACTTAATCAAATACCAATCTTTCTCCCATGATAATAACTCTCGTTTAGCAACCTCCCCAGTGATTGGAAAATGCTTTTTCAAAGCTCCATACTCTCCATAAGCATCAAACTTTACTTTAGCACCTATTATTTCTCCTAATTTAAACTTCTTCACTTCAACTCTTGGAATACTGTATAGTGTATTCCAATCCCAAAACTTTAAAGGCGCCCAATAATTAGGAATTACATCAAACTTACTGAGTTTAGTGGTTAGGAAAATTAAGAGGAAAAGTCCTGAAGAGAAATCCTTTTTCAATTCTGTATTAGCTACATCAGCCCCAAATTTCCAACCAATCATTACAAATTCAAAAAGGAAAATAGCTGATAAACCAAATAATAAATAGCTATTCAATCTACCTGGATTATAAGTCCAAATAATCTTTCGATTATAACTGTTATTCAAGCAGTTATTAATAACAGAAACCCACACAACCATACTCGCCAGAAGCCAAATAAACGTAATAAAACTGAAAGTGCGAGCCAGACTATTAATCAACCAAAAATCATAAAATCCATGAAACAAAGAAGCCATTAAGTAGAATAAGAAGAACTGCTTTATCCAATTTTTCTTTTTGGTAAACTTCCCTAATGCTACCCCATAAGCTATTAATGAACTGTTAAATAAATGAGTTACGGTTGCAGATAAAGATCTACCCTGAATAGTTTTCAACCCACCTTCATCGAAATAAATTAAATTCTCAATAAAAGCGAATCCTAGTGCCGAAATTGAAGCAAAAACTACAAAATCAATTGGCTCTTTCAGCTTTTTACTAAAAGCCATCACTAACAGTAGCGGAATAATTTTAACCAACTCCTCTATTGCGCCAATCCCAACAACACAATAAAGAAAATCATTAAAGAATTCATCCTTTAAATTAAATCCTAAAACATAAGAATTGAAATCGGTTAACAGAGAAGTCCCAAAAGCGAAAACCATTCCTAGAATCAAAACTATAATTGCTAAACCTAATCGTTTTTTCAGGTACTTATGAATAAGCATCAAATAAACAAACCAAACAATCAAAATCATTAAAGCCCCAATAAAACCAAAAGTGTTTATCCCTTCAAAAAATCTTGAAAAGATAGATTTGATGTACTGTCGGATATTCTTCACTTTAAAAAAAGCATACCTCTTTGCTTTATTTGTAGCATATTTCAAAGCATTTGGTGTTTGCAAAAAAGCATACAATTCATAGGGTTTCTCAAACCTTAAATAGGTTTTGGATAAATCTTCATATGCTAATGGGTTATCCTCATTTAAAATGATTTCTTTTTGAAGATATTGAGTTGCCGTTTCAAAATTTGCAAAAAAGAAATAACGTCCATAGATATAATTAAGATATGGCATTTGCTGGTTATATATATTCGCAAAACTCCCTCTCGCCTCATCATAATAACCTGTGTGGTAAAAACACATTCCCCTACCAAACTTACCAATATCTGTAACAGCTCTTTTCTCATTACTAAGCAATCCCCTGTAAAAGTCGATCACTTGATTATCCGTCATGAAATAGCCATGTTTATTATCCTCTCCATCAGGAGGTAATTGAAAATGCGTGCGAATAAAATTAAAGTGGTAGCCAACATTCGTAGGATCTTCCTGTAAAAGTTTCCAATAAGTAATGTTTTGATTTTGTACATCCCCTAATACAATATAATCATCCAACTCATCCTCTAATGAATCATACTGAGGATCAGGGAAAATAAAATTCACTACTAAAACAAGGGCTATAGTAACGGGAAAAACATATGTAAGAAACTTTTTCAATTAGCCTGCTACAAGTGGAAACTTAACAAAATATTCGCTGGTAGTACTCAACTCCGAAACTCCGGAAGCCTTATTATATAACTGATAGCGTTGTTTTAAATTGTTGATAAACTTTTCATTTTTACTAACATTCTCTGCCATTGGCAATGAGGTTTTAACGACCACGAACTTATTATTTTCGATATAAACTTCAATTTTCAAAACAGGTTCATTTCTACTTGTAAAAACCTTAAATTGATTATCCAATATCAACTGAAAAACGAGCGGCGGAATTTGAGTATTATAAAAACCATCACTAATATTAATATTTAACTCAACCTTATTATCAAACTGAATTTCAGCTAATTCACAATACTCCTTAACATTACTCAACTCATCCCCTAACTTCACAAATCGCTCATCTCTACTTTGCAATAAATACCTTAAAATGGAAGTTAGTTTTTCGATTTGAACCAAAGCTTTTTCTTCATCCTTATGAATTAATTCTGCTGTATTTGAAAGAGACTCTTGTAAAAACTCAATTACATTCTGAGATTTTAATGCATTAAAACTATGCTGTAAATAACGCTGCTTTTCTTTAACCAACCTAACCCGCTCTTGAGCATTTTTCCTAATCCAAAAATAAACCCCTTGGAAAACACCAATCGTTAAGACCATTAACCCCAAGTAAAGTTGAATCTTCTTCAACACCTCCTGCTCTAAAGTCAAGAAACTAATAAAAACAGAAGCTACGACAAATGAAAAAACTAAGTAAGAGAATCCAAAAATCAAAAAAGTTCCACGTTCCTTTTTTACCACTTGGTTCACAATCAAGCGCCCTACTTCCATTAAAAGAATTAAAAAACTAAATGAAATCACCCAAGCATAAAACAAATCAATGGGTAAATCCAGCACTTGAATACCAAAGCTGCAAATCACACTCAGTAAAAAAACTACAAAAATCCTTATTGACGTTAAGCTTTTTAACATTCCCTTAAATTAAGAATAAAGAGTGATAAGCTGGTGAAATGAATTGTAGTTATTAACAATTTAAACAAGTAATTAACAATTGAGTCTGAATTGTTTAAAACATTTCATCTGTCCTTAATCATTTAATTATACATATCTTGGTTATGTAACGGGGAAACAATGAAGACTAAGTTTATTTTGCTTTTAGGGTTGTTTATAGGTTCAACAGTCTTCGGACAAAGGTTTGAATATTTTAGCTGGACATACTACGGTCAGGTTTCGGCACTTTCAAATTATAAAACAATCCCAGTTCAAAATCAACCATATTATTCTGGAGGAATCGATTATGGGACTTCACTAAGTAATAGTTTAAACGTTAAAATTGGTGCACACTACATTGAAACATACATCAATAACGACAAACAATTTCACTCTGTTTGCGATTTACCAGATAACTCTTGTTTTGCTGAATCGGAAGTTAAATACATCAATTTCCCTATTGGAATCGAATTGTACTCAAATAGTTCGCGATTAAAATCTAAATCCTATTACACTTTTAGATTTATCCCAATGTTTTCAATGGAGGAGCTATTTGTTAAATCAGAAATATTTGAAGAACCTGAAACGTACCTTGCAGTAGATTCAACTCTTAATACGAACTTTAAATTCCAAGACCTTCATTTTGAATTTATTATCGGAAGTGATATTTCCTTAACAAGGATGCTAAAATTATTCTTAGAACCTTCTATCCAGCATACCCTAATGTTTAGAAAAGAGGATTTAATTAATCCCAACTACATGATATCATTTCGTGCTGGACTTCGTTTAAGATTTTACAAAAAGTAAATTATGCGAATTGTTTTTTGGTTAACATTTGTTTTCTCAACTGTTTTAATTCAAGCTCAAACAGGAAAAGTGTCTGGAAAAATCATTGACAAAGATGATCAAACACCAGTACCTTTTTGCAATGTTGTACTTTATTCTCAAAACGATTCAATCGTAAATGGAACTATTGCAGAAGAAAATGGTAGCTTCTCGATAACAGAAATCCCTTTTGGCAAATATTACATATCATTTCAATCACTTGCTCATTCAGAGTTCAAAACAGAGATTTTTGACCTAAATGCCAAAACAACAAAAAAATCCTTCTCAAGAATTGAATTAACAACGTCAGGAATTGTTGCTGATGAAGTTACAATTGAGGTTGAAAGGGCAGCCGTTAAAATTGAACCTGCAAAAAAAACATTTGACGTCAAAGCAACTGGTGCCGATGCAGGAGGAACAGCTGTTGATGTTTTAAACAACCTCCCTTCTGTTGATGTGGACGACGCTGGAACGGTAAGTTTAAGAGGAAACAGCAACATAAGAGTTTTAATAGATGGAAAGCCTGCCGGGTTCACAGCTGACGACATTACTGTTGTTATTAATCAGCTTCCAGCTAACTCTATCGAAACCATTGAAGTAATTACTGTTCCTTCTGCCAAATACGATCCTGAAGGAATTGGAGGAATAATTAATATTGTTTTAAAGAAAGAAAAAAAGAAAGGATACCAAGGGAATACAAATATATCCTACAGTACTTACGACAAAGTTAATGCTCAAATTTCCCTAAACTTAAATAAAAACAAATGGAGCTTAAATACCTCTTACAGCTATGCAGACGGTACTTACTGGAACAGAAGAACTAGTGATGGTTTATATGCCTTACCAGACAGCTTTACCATTTTCCAAAATTACAAAGATGGTATTCGAAGAAAACCTAGTCATAATGCAAACCTAAATATTGGTTATGCCATCAATAAAACAACTAAGTTATCCGTAGAAGGAAACTTAACTCAAATGTATTTCTTGGAAACAGATAGCTCTGACTTCCTATGGAACTACAATGACGAGTCTATTGATTTTACAGAGAGAACTTCTCACTCAAATGGAAACAGATTGGGAGGAACAGGGCAAGTTAGTTTAAGCTCTAAAACAAAAAAAGGAAACTCCTTTATTATTTTATCCAGAGTAAACGGAGCAAACAATCCTCGTGAAAATACTTTCATCGAAAGTTATTTATTACAAAAAGAAAACAAACAATTTGAGGCCCAAACTTGGGTTAATCAACTAGATGCCACATTCCCTATCCTAAAGGCAGATAACGATACCGTTAAAGGAAAATATTTCACACTGGAATCTGGATTAAAATCAGCGAATAGAGGTTTTAAAGAGGATTATACATTAGCAGAATTCAGTCCAAGTTTGGCTGAATATAATACTCTGGAAGAGTTCACGAATAACCTTGATTATGGAGAGAATGTATATGCGGCATATGGCTTAGTAAACTTTGGTAACAAAAAAATTCAATTCTCTACTGGATTAAGGGCAGAATATTCCGAAATCATATCAAAAACATCATTAGGTGATTATAGCAAAAACCTCTTTAACCTATTCCCAAGCGCATCTATTGTAAAAAACTATAGTGAAACAAAATCGCTAACAATTAGCTACAGTAAAAGAATTAAACGTCCGCAAGGAGGACAATTAAACCCAATACCTAGTTACTCCGATCCTTTTACGCTCAGACAAGGAAATGCTGATTTAGTCCCTGAAAAAAGTCACATGAGTGAAATTTCTTACTTAAACATAGGAAATAAACTCGTATTCAACGGAACACTTTTCCATCAGTACAGAGATGATAGAATTGGACGTTTAAGCTTTACAGATTCAGCAGGAGTATCAACAATATTATGGTCTAACTTTAATTACCACCAAACATTAGGCTTGGAATTATTCACAAACTATAAATTCAACAAATGGCTTAAATCCAATATGTCAGCCACCTTTTACAATACATGGGTTGATGGCGAAAATTTCCGAGAAGGTTATTATGCTGAATATTTCGGATACGATTTGAAAGCTAACTTTCAATTCAAACTTAGTGAAAAAACCAACCTAACATGGACTGGTGATTTCAACTCATCAAGACTAGCCGTTGTAGGAAAAGTTATTCCTCGAGGTGGTTCAGATTTATCATTAAAACACAAAGTATTGAAAAGTAAAGGTGCTGTAAGCCTGAGACTTACAGATGTATTTAGAACGAGACGTTTTGGAATTAATGTAGATACTGATGGTTGGTTCAGAGAAGTAAGGTATCGTTACGAATCTCAGCTTGTTTGGATAGGCTTTAATTACTCATTTGGTCAAACTGTAAACAAATCTGGCAATAAGAAATTCAAGAGAGAATCAAGAAGTGATTCAGATTACTAAAACTAATCTAACTCTTCAATAAGTTGTTTCAAATCAATAATTAAAAGCCCTACTCTTTCAGGCATTTCTTCAAAATCATCGTTGCTTTTAGCATCCAATTCCATTTGAACAATTAGGTTATACAAATTACTATTCCCTAACATTTGAACATTTGGTTTCATTTTATGACAAACCGCAGCCAACTTTTGATTATCATTTTCCTGCTGAAACTCAATCAAAACCTTAATATCTTCTGGAAGTTCACTTTTTATCTTATCTAAAATTCTATTCATTATTTTCTCACTCCCTCCAACGTATTCCAATAAATGATTTTTATCCCAAAGACTAATGATCTTGTCAGGAACTTCTCTTTTCTCTAAAGCAAGTTCCACATTCTCAACATTCAACAACCCTGCAATTTTACTATACAAATCTTGTGGCTTGTAGGGTTTAGATAAATACTCATCAGCTCCTGCTTGCATGCATTTTTCCACCTCTGTTTCCGTAATGTGTGCTGTTAAAGCAATAACTGGTGTTTTAAAACCTTTAGCACGCAAATTTGATATCGCTTCATAACCGTCCATAACAGGCATTTGCATATCCATTAAAACAATATCAAATTCTCCTTTCTCAAACATCTCCAGCCCTTCTAACCCATTATTAGCTACTTCAACCAAAGCACTCGCCTCTTCTAATAAATCTGTTGCTACAAGCTGATTTACAGGGTTATCTTCTACCAATAAAACCTTAACATCCGTTAAATTTGTAACCCTTAAAGAGTCAGTCTTAATAACATTTGATTCGTTGATGGATTTATACGGATAAGTCAATCGAAAAGAAAAAGAGGTACCAACCTCAGGCTCACTTTTCACTCGAATTTCTCCACCTTGCAGCTCTACTAATTTTTTCACAATAGACAACCCTAACCCCGTACCTCCGAACTTCCTCGTCGTACTTGAATTCGCTTGACTAAAAGCATCGAAAACTTTCCCTTGCTGTTCTTTAGTCATACCTATTCCCGTATCAATAACTTCAAAACACAAAGTAATATCGCTACTATTTCTCCTTAATGGAGATACTTTTAATTCAACACTCCCGCTAGGAGTAAACTTAACCGCGTTACTTATTAAATTGTATAATATTTGGTTCAATCTAACCGAGTCCCCCATTAAAACATCTGGTAATTCATTCTCATGATAACTTGCAACTATTTGAATTCCCTTTTCAGCCGCTTTCCCTTCAAAAACTCCAATAACAGAACTCAATAGATTTTTGAATAGGAAATCTTTCTTTTCAATCGATAACTTACCAGCCTCTATTTTAGAAATATCCAGAATATCGTTGATAATGACCAAAAGCGTATCAGAGCTAGATTCAATTGCTCTGAGGTATTCCTTTTGTTTTTCCGATAATTCCGTGTTCAGCAACAATTTTGTCAACCCCATTATTCCATTCATCGGAGTTCTAATTTCATGACTCATATTTGCCAAGAAACTAGATTTCATTTCAGCTACAGATTCCGCCTGATTTTTCTTACTCTTTAAATTTGAAATTAAAGACTGAAGCCTGTTTATTTTACTCATATTCGATTCGCCTCCAAACCAATCTCCTCCATCTTCATCAATCTCCGACAAAACGGTAGAAAGCATCATAGAAACAACGTCTTTATCAGCACTTTTTTCATTGAGTTTATTCTTCAATGCCTGAATTTCCCGATCCTTGGTTTCTAGTAAAGTCTCCATAACGCGCAACTTTTCCATCGCACGTTCCATCCTTATCCTTAATATTTCATCTTGAGCCCCCAAAAATGACCTTTTCCTCTTCTACCCTTTTACGTACAATTTTGTTATAAATATTCATCCAAGTAATCTGAGACCTCCAAGGGAATTAAAAAACAACAACATTCCCAAGAAAATAATATTTAAAAGAAATGTATACTAAACACATTCAGGCAATACAATCGCTCCTCTTCTTAAGGGGAACTGCCGAAGGCTGAGGGGATTCATTAACAAAAACCAAAATC
>CAXRIN010000052.1:0-7286 GCA_964230605.1 Flavobacteriaceae bacterium | reverse complement strand
TATCATAAATAAGTGTTTTAAAGTTAAAACACTTTTGAAAGAGTACGCTTTGCCCTGCCGGCGGCTCCTCAATTTTTATGGTTGAAGTAATTCAACAATAAAAATCGAGGCAAGAATTACACAGTTTATGTAATACTACCTATTGTTGGCGAAGCCGTTTACTCCTCTAAATTAGTAGGAATTAAAGGTGTAAATTGGTTTGAAATAAACATGTCGAAATTTAATTCTGGAACATACATATTTTCGTTGTCTGATGATAACGGCAGAGTAATAACTCAGAAGGCCTTTAATCGATAATAAATTTCTTTTAGTTCCTTTGCGAAAACTTGATTAAAATCTGGGGCATACGCATATCATTATTGAATTTTGACGCAAATAACTTATCCTTTACTAAAGTGTATAATATTTTGACAGAAAGCTATTTCTCTAGCTCAACATCGATACTCGAAATCTCATCTCCGTTTAAGTAAAGAAACTTAGATTCACCATTTGGCTCCATAGGAAGTTCACCTTGAAGAAAATAGGTGATATTGACATTACTTCTCCCATTTAGTGATAAAAAAGTAACCTCAGCCTTTTCCGAATCAAAATTAGCTTTTCCAAAGTCAGTAAACATGCCTGTAACGGTGTAACCAGCAGGAATTAACTCCTCGTATTTTGCAATTCCTCTAATCTTTTCAGCTCCCGATATATTTACATGTACTTTATAATAAGTAGTATTATTGATTTCAAATGAAGAAATCACTTTCTTTATTGAAGTCCCGTCTACAATTGATTTTTTTAATTTAATTTCCTGCTTCGGCGCATCAAAACTTGACAATGCCCCAATTAATAAAACTAGTCCCAATAATTTATCAAAAGTTCTCATAGCTCGTTTCTTTAAAATTGTATTAATAAGTTAGTAGTTAAGGTCTTTTCACAACAGCAAATGATTTAAAAATCTTACGCGCCCAAGCCCCCCAACTTATTAAACACACTCGCAATTTAAACCGAATTTCCGTCGTCTACTAATTTACTACTCTTTCGCTTTGGAATGTTAATTATTTATTAACAAGTAGTTACAACATATTTACAAAAGAAGGGCTTAAAATTAATAAGGAACTAAGATTCACTAAACACCCTTGAAATAGTTTAGCACACTAATTTTAACACTTATAATATGACAAAAATTTCTACACTTTTACTAGGAGGAGCACTAGCTGTAACATCCTTCTCAAATGCCCAAATCCAATTAAACAAAATTGGAGGTTACGAAACAGGTTTATTCGATGAAGGCGCATCTGAAATAGTTTCGTACAGTTCTACTAATCAATATTTATATTCAGTTAACTCTGGAGACGTTACAATTGATATTATTTCTTTAGTTGACCCTACCAACCCAACGAAAATTAAATCTGTTGACGCAACAATTTATGGTGGTTCTGCTAATGCGGTTGCTGTTGGTGATGACTATTTTGTTGTGGCAATTGAAAATGCTGATTCAGCTCAATATAATGGCACACTTGAGTTTTTTGACTTAGATGGAACGCACATTGTTTCTATTCCTGCAGGTGCTCTCCCAGATAACGTAAACATATCTCCTAACGGAAAGTATGTAGTTGCTGCAAACGAAGGTGAGCCTTCTGATTCTTACGATCATGATCCGGAAGGAACCATAACAGTTGTTAACATGACATCTGGAGTTAACTCCATCTCTTCAAGTGATGCAACTCAAATAAATTTCCAATCATACAATGGAAAATCTATCGAGGGAGGAATTGTAAATCATAATCCAGGTACGTCAACTGTTGCTCAAGACCTAGAACCTGAGTACGTTGCATTCAACGAAAATTCAGAAACAGCTTTTGTTGTTTGTCAAGAAAATAACGTTGTTGCAAAAGTAGATTTAGCTACAATTACATTAGACACAATCATTGGATTAGGGTTTAAAGATTGGTCTGCAACTGATGGATTTGATGCCTCAAACAAATCTAAAGTCGTGCATTTCCATAATTGGAATGTATACGGTGTTTACCAACCTGACGCTATGAAAGGTTATAACATTGCTGGTACTGATTACCTTTTCACTGCAAACGAAGGTGACGGTAGAGATTACACTGGTTTTGAAGGAGAAGCAAGAGTAAAGGATTTAGATTTAAACACTTCTATCTTCTCGATGACTGATATTCAAAATGACACGTTATTAGGAAGACTTAAAGTACATGCTGGTTTAGGGTTAAACCCTTCAACTTCAAAGTATGACTCTTTATATGCTTACGGAGCTAGATCATTCTCTATTTGGAAAGCATCTGATATGTCTTTAGTATATGATTCTGAAAGCATGATTGAAAAAAAGGTTTATGAAGCTGACCCAGTAAACTTCAATGCTACAAATGATGAAACTGGATTTAAAGATAGATCTGATGATAAAGGTCCAGAACCAGAAGCTATTACTGTTGGAATGGTTGGCAGTAAATACTATGCTTTTGTTGGGCTTGAAAGACATGGAGGGGTAATGACTTTTGATGTTACTGATGTAAATAATGTCTCATTTGTTGATTATACTAACTTCAGAGATTTTGATGCCGATCCAACCACATCAGCGGCTGGTGATTTAGGACCTGAATGCGTTTTGTTTGTTCCTAAAGCCGAAACATCTCATGGTAACGATTTGCTAATTGTAGCGAATGAGGTTTCAGGATCAATTTCAATTTTTGAAATTATTGATGGAACAAACTCCTCAACTAATCTAGTTGGTGAACAATTCTCTGTGTATCCTAACCCTACTTCAAACTTCTTAAAGTTTTCAAGAGTAAACGATTATCTAATTTTTGATTTTTCAGGGAAACTTGTGAAGACTGTTTTACAATCAGATAGAACTGATGTTTCAAACTTAGCAAATGGAATTTACACTATTAAAAGTGGTGCTGAAACAGCAACTTTCGTTAAAAAGTAATCATATCTAATAAAAAATGGGCAAAATTCTTTTGCCCATTTTTTTATCCATTAGTTAAACTCTTATTCTTTAGATACTATTACAAGTATTGGACTAGCAGCTTCACCGCTTTCCATAGCGTTTAACAAAATTCCCAGCATTGTTTTTCGTATTTGAGTATCCTCTTCAATTAGAAAATCCTTTGCATTTGAAATACTAATACGAACTTTCGCACCATTCAGCCAAGACAAGTCGTTTATTTGCTCTTCAAATGTTGCTATATCTCTTGTGTACTTAGGAAACTGTAATTCTTTAACAGTTGCCTTAAAAAACATTCTCAAATCCGGCAATTCAGCCCCGTCAATCATAATGGTAATAGTATCCATGTTTTAAAGTTAATCAAACTCCTACTTTTTAGCTAGTATAAAATAAAAAAGCCGCTCATTGGAGCGGCTTTGAAATATAGATTTCTTTTTATTATCGAACTAACTTTTGATTCGAAGGAGTGAAGTTTGTTAACTCAATCCCTGCTACAGCAGCTTTATATTCATCAATATTAGGCGTTCTTCCTAAAACAGTTGACAATACAACTACTGGAGTTGAAGTTAATAAAGACTCACCTTTTTTCTCAGCCGTATCTTTTACAACTCTCCCTTGGAATAAACGAGTAGATGTAGCCATTACAGTATCTCCTGGCTCAGCCTTTTCTTGGTTACCCATACAAAGGTTACAACCTGGACGCTCTAAGTAAAGCATGTTTTCGTATTTAGTTCTTGCCTCTCCTTTTGGAGCGTCATCATTAAATTCGAATCCAGAATACTTTTGTAATACTTCCCAATCACCTTCAGCTTTTAATTCATCAACGATATTGTAAGTTGGAGGAGCAACTACTAATGGTGCTTTAAACTCAACTTTACCTTCATTCGCTTCAATGTTCTTTAACATTGCTGCTAAGATTTTCATATCACCTTTGTGAACCATACAAGATCCAATAAATCCTAAATCAACTTGTTTATCTCCACCATAGTAAGATAAAGGACGGATTGTATCGTGAGTATATCTCTTAGAAACATCAATATTATTTACATCTGGATCAGCGATCATTGGCTCTGATAATTGATCTAAGTCTACAACTACCTCAGCGTAGTATTTAGCATTTGTATCAGGTCTTAATGCTGGTTTTTCTCCAGATTTAACTTCGTTAATTCTCTTATCTGCTAATTTGATTAATCCAGCAAGAACTTGGTTATCATTATCCATTCCCTTATCGATCATAATTTTGATTCTCGACTTAGCAATTTCTAACGACTCGATTAATGTAGCATCTTCCGAAATACACACAGAAGCTTTTGCTTTCATCTCAGCTGTCCAGTCTGTAAATGTAAATGCTTGATCAGCAGTTAAAGTTCCAATATGAACTTCAATAACTCTACCTTGGAATACATTTTCACCACCAAACTGCGATAACATTTGTGCTTGAGTTCCATGTACAATATCACGGAAATCCATGTAAGGAGCCATGCTTCCTTTAAATGTTACTTTAACAGATTCTGGAATTGGCATTGCAGCCTCTCCAGTTGCTAAAGCTAATGCTACAGTTCCTGAATCGGCACCAAAAGCAACCCCTTTAGACATTCTTGTATGTGAATCACCTCCAATGATGATTGCCCAATCATCAATAGTAATATCATTTAATACTTTGTGAATTACATCCGTCATCGCGTGGTACTCACCCTTTGGATCACGAGCTGTAATTAATCCGAAGTCGTTCATAAACTTCATTAATTTAGGAATGTTAGCTTGCGCTTTTTTATCCCAAACAGAAGCTGTGTGACAACCTGATTGATATGCGCCATCAACGGTTGGAGAGATAACTGTAGCAGCCATCGCCTCTAACTCTTGAGAAGTCATTAAACCTGTAGTATCCTGAGAACCTACAATGTTTACTTTAACTCTCACGTTTGAACCTGCATGTAATGTTTTTCCTGGAGTAGTTCCAACCGCGTTTCTGTTGAAGATTTTTTCAACTGCAGTTAACCCTTGTCCTTCATGTGAAATTTCCTTTGATGCAGCATAAACTTGAGGAGCTTCAACACCTAAAATTTCAGCAGCAGTTGTTTGCAGTTTCTTACCAAATACAACAGCGTAAGAACCACCAGCTTTGATAAATTCAACTTTTTGAGGAGTTAATGCATCAGAGATATCTTTTAACTCTTTATCTCCGTTGTATAACTTCTTTTCTTTTGTATTAATTGTTAAAACAGTCCCTGTTTCAACTGAATAAACTTGCTCTAATACAGGATCACCATTTGCATCTCTTACAGTTTCACCATTTGCATCTTTCTTCGCAACCCAGTTTTTCAAATCGATTCCAATACCTCCAGTTACACCAACTGTAGTTAAGAAGATTGGAGCGATCCCATTAGTACCTGCAATGATTGGAGCTATATTAACGAAAGGTACGTAAGGCGAACCTGGGATACCTGTCCATAACGCAACATTATTTACTCCCGACATTCTTGAAGAACCTACTCCCATAGTTCCTTTCTCTGCCACTAACATCACTCTTTTATCTGGATGTTTAGCTTTCAACTCAGAAAGCTCTTGTTGCATTTGTTTGTTATGTTCGAAAATACACTGACCGTGTAATTCTCTATCTGATCTTGAGTGAGCATCAGCTCCTGGAGATAATAAATCAGTTGAAATATCTCCTGTTCCTGCGATGAAGGTTACAATATCAATCTTCTCTTCAACATCAGGTAACTTTGTAAAGAATTCTGCTTTAACATAGCTTTCTAATAATTCTTTAGCGATTGGATTACCCGCTTCGAAAGCTTCTTTTAATCTATCTGTATCAGCATCATACAAGAAAACTTGCGTTTTCAAAACCTTTGCTGCAGCAGCTGCATTTGCAGCATCTGAACCTAAAGCTAAGTCTAATAATACCTCAATAGAAGGACCTCCTTTCATATGAGACAATAATTCGAATGCAAACTCAGGAGTAATTTCTTCAACAACTGACTCACCTAAAATGATTTCTTTTAAGAATTTTGCCTTAACACCTGCAGCACTTGTAGTACCAGGTAAAGTGTTGTAAATAAAGAAATTCAAACAATCATTTTTGTTTTCATTTCCTTCTTTAATCTGAGCAATAATTTCGCTTAATAAATCAGCTCCATCAATTGGTTTAGCATGTAAACCTTGCCCTTTTCTGTCTTCTATTTCTTGTAGGTATTCCTTATATAATTCAAAAGCCATAGTTAATGGGTTTAAGTGAATATTTATCAAAGTCCGCCAAATATACGAAATCCCTTCCTTTAGTATCAAAGGAATATAGAGGAAATCAATTGCTCATCCTTATTTTGAATGAATCTCTTTAAATTAGTTCATCTAATATATTTACAATGCTGTTTTTTAAGAGACTTACTATTTTAGCTGGTTTTGTACTATTTACATTTTCTTGTGAGCAAGCAAACAGAAAATTGGATTCAAATAAATCTCAAAAAGGGGAAAATGATTTAGGAATCCACGATCTATCAAAAGACACTATAACTCTCCCTCTAGGTGTTACAGTATTTAAGGAATTAAAAGTTGATTTTAATAAAGACGGAAAGGAAGACTTCATTCACATCATACAACCTTCAGAAATCGACAGCACATTTTTAAATAAAGAAAATCCATGGGACTACAATAGAAGATGTGTAATCATTCATATCTCTAATAAAAATGGTTGGGTAAAAGCAGTATCTAATTTAAGATGTTTTGATTCTGGATTAGTTAATACTTCTCCGTACTATGGTGAAACATATTCTGTAAGAAAGGACACTTTCAAGGTATTAACTCACGAAAAGTACGCTGGTTTATGTGAATACAACTTTGTTTATAAAGGAGAAAAAATTGTTTTAGTAACTGAGAAGAACGAATCAAATCCATATTACACACCAAAGACGATTACTAAAATTAATTACGTAGCAAAAACTTTATCTATATCAAGTAATCTTACAAATCACGATAAAGAACCAGAAACATTAGGTTGTGACACTTTGATTGTTATGGACAATGAGGAATATTGTAACATAAAATCTTCAATTGAGATAGATTCTTTAACACCACTTTCCAACATTTTTAGTTTCATGGAATTGAATACCTTAAATTAACGTGAGTTCGACGTAAGAAAACCCTGATATTATTTCATAAAAAAAGGTTTTTGGCTTATATTTAATTTCCTGAATATCAAATATTTAAAACCAAAAAACCTTTTTCTTATGGTAGATAAAATTACTGAAATTTTCTGTACAGTTGATGACTTTTGTTATGAATTTGATAAAGCGAGAGATGGACATTTGCTAACCAAAGATCCTAATAAGAAAAC
>CAXRIN010000051.1:0-30699 GCA_964230605.1 Flavobacteriaceae bacterium | reverse complement strand
ATGGCGAAATAGAATTGGATTTTAGTATTTTCATATCAAGTGTTATAGCATCACCAATTTAGGTGAATACACTTGATTCGCAAAATATTGTCTTTCAAATATTTGCGGCTTTTTTGTTTTGACACATGCGGAATTTAGGTGAAACCGCGCTCAATCTAACGAAATAAATACTCAGAATAGCAATCATTCTTAATTTCTTAATCTACATTTGAGCAACATATTCTCAATAACTAAAAAATCATAATTCACAAAATTTAGAACATGATTTGGAAAATAGGATTGTTTGCATTAGTAACCTTAATTATAACAGGATTACTTGCGGGCTTACAACAAAAAATTAATCTTGATTTTGAAAAAATCGTTTTACCTCAGCTTGCTCCTGCTATTGGTTGTTTTTTAATGATTTTATTTTTCAAACAATTAAGAACACCTATTGAATTAAACCTCAATAAGTTTATAGCATTCAAATCTTTACTCGCTCTTATACTGCCAATTGGATTAATTGCCATTTCTTTTTTCATAGGTAAAACAATAGGATTAAAACCCAAAGTTCATATGTAGAGAATCAGTTAATATCACTATTTTTTGTTTCGTGTTCAGATAAACCAACATTGAAACATCAAACGGAAAAAGAAATAAAGACTAACAAAATAAACGAAGAAAAAGAAATTTTGAAAAAAGATAGTCTTTCAAAAAAAACGCTCGAATATCAAACTAAAATACTACCCATTCTAAACGGTCAAGTAGGAATTCTAATTGAGAATTATAATTATGGTGACACGTTAAATCTTGATTCAAACATAAGTTGGATAAAAGAATACATGGAGTCTGACTCACTATATTCTGTAGGGATTTCAGGAGCACAATTGCAATCTTTTAAATACGCTTTAGCAAGTAATCCTAATGGAGATTGTAACAGACAAGTTGTTTTGGGATTAGCCAAGCATGAACCTAAGGGATTCATGGTGAATGATCGTTTTTTAAAAGGCGATTCAATAGCCTGCTTTTATCATCGAAAAGAAGGTAAATCCTATTTCGTTTATAACAAGATGGATGAAATTCTTACAGACTCAATTTTCTCAAATGATCAGCTAGATACCAATAGTACTTTATCTTGCTTCATATCCAACAGTAAGAAAATTGTAATTCAAAAAAGGGGGCATTTAAAATCATATTATAATGATGGACTGGAAGAGGAATGGACTTTTTCTGAAAATGAATCTTACAGAGTAGCTCTTTTCAAAAACAATAATTGGATTGTTTCAAACTGGAGTGCTTGTCCTCAAAACTCAGTTGATGTATTTCCTGAATTAGCAACTCTAAGCGAAAATGAAGTGAAAATAATTTGGGGATTTTATAAAGGAATGGGGGATTATCAAATGTTTGTTTCAAAAATCGAATTTAAAAACGACTCCATTACAATTGATAACAGTAATACTCTACAAGGGTATATTAGTTTAGGGTGTGATTAACATCTTTACCTTATCCTTTATATTTTCTAACTTAACGGAATGGGATTTTTAAAGGAATTTAAAGAGTTTGCTGTTAAAGGAAACATGATTGACATTGCCATTGGGGTGATTATTGGATCGGCTTTCAACAAAGTAATTGATGCAATTGTAAAAGATATTTTCTTACCCCCTCTCTCCTATTTAACAAGTGGAGTAAATTGGACTGATAAAAAGATTGTTCTGTCTGAAAAGATCATTGAAAACGGTGAAATTATCACTGAAGAAATAGCCATTGGATACGGAAAACTTTTCGCTACTTTGATAGATTTCCTAATTATTGGACTAACCGTATTTATTGTAGTAAAAGCAATTAACTCTATTAAAAGAAAAGCTCAGGACGTTAAAAATACTGATATCCCTACTCCTAAAGACATTGAGCTTTTAAGCAAAATGACTGAATTACTAGAAAAGCAAATTGAAATCACAGAACAAAATTCAAATACCGACAACAATTAAAATAACCTTTAACTTTGCACTATGGGAAATGATTGGAAGGAAAGATTAGGAATGGTTTACTCAACAAACCCTGATTTCAACTATGAAGACGGGAACAATGATGAAGAAGAAACGCTGCCTCCTAACCAACAGAAATTATATGTTTCACTAGACAAGAAAAACAGAAAGGGTAAGGCTGTTTCTTTAGTTGAAGGTTTTGTTGGAACTGAAGATGATTTAAAAGATTTGGGTAAACTTTTAAAATCCAAATGCGGTGTTGGAGGATCTGTTAAAGAAGGAGAAATATTGATTCAAGGCGATTTCCGAGATAAAATTGTTCAGATTCTACAATCAGAAGGATACCAAGTAAAAAGAAAAGGAGGGTGAGTCGCTTCGCTCCAATTTTGAATTATCAATTTTAAATTTTGAATGGAACTTAAAACTCACTTAGGAAGATTAAGAATCTCGGCGTTAATTGAAGGTATTACTTGTATCGCCCTTTATTTAGTTGCAATGCCCCTAAAATATTTGGCCGGAATTGAATCAGCTGTTCGAATCCCTGGAATGATTCATGGAATATTTTTCATTGCCTACTTATTGGCATTACTCCCCGTTTACCGAGAGCAAAAATGGAGTTTCGGTAAACTTGTTATTTGCGGAATTGCTTCAGTTGTTCCATTCATGACTTTTTGGGCGGATTTTAAATACTTTAAAAAAAAATCCAAAACTCCCTAAAGAAGATGTTTTAGACTCATAATTCTGAAACTCAATATTTTTTATTCCGTTTCTTCAAGCATGGAACTATCTTCCAAACAGCAAAAACTGCAAAAGCAAATGCTTTCGCCTTTCAAATTTGGGCTTTTCAAAATCATGAAAATCCCGTTAGCGTATTTAGCCGGAATTAAGCTAAACGAACTCACCCCTTACTCTGCTCAAACTAGTGTTAAATACAAATACCTAAACACCAACCCATTTAAATCAATGTATTTTGCCGTTTTGGCTATGGCTGCAGAGCTAAGCACAGGAGCTTTGGCCTTATTCTCGATTGCAAAGTATGATGAATCAATTGCTGTTTTAGTCGTTGAATCTAAAGGCAAATTTCACAAAAAGGCAACTGGAAAAATCAGATTTATTTGTGAAGATGGTGAAGCTTTTCAAACAGAACTCGATAAATGTGTCTGTAAAAACACCCCAGTAACAGTGACCTCTATAACAAAAGGCTACAACTCCTTAGACCAATTGGTCTGCGAGTATGAATTTACATGGAGTTTTAGAGTTAGGACCTAATATCTTTTAGGTGTATTATACATCAATAGCTTTCCAAACACATCATCAATTTGGCTCCATTGCTCCGCCTCTTTCCATTCTATCAATACCATTCCGCACGTAGGCACATTGTCGATGCGCGCATTCGAATATGAATTAACAAATTCAGTTATAGCAGGATTATGTCCAACAATTTGAATGTAATCACTTGATGATTCTATTTCTTTAATGAAATTCAATAAAGCTCGATAATCAAAAGTATAAAGAGATTTGAATGTTTTCATTTTTTCTTGGTTAAGGTTTAAATTTAATGCTGTTTCCTGCGCGCGCTTTGCTGAACTCACATATACTTCCTGAACCTTTTCAAATTCCGACTTCATCTCAACAGACAATAATTGCGCGTTTGAAAGTCCTCGTTCATTTAAAGGTCTATCATGGTCACTTTTACCAGGATCAGCCCAGCTTGATTTCGCGTGTCTTGTGAAGAGAATTCTTTTCATAAATCTAAAGTAAGGCTTGGTTTTAACAAACCTTCACTTTTGTAAACATTTTTTGCAGCGGAGCACCTGGTTTATATCGTTAGGTTTATACCAATCAAAAAATAACGAAATGGAAAAGTCGGAATTAATACTAGCCTACACCAAACATATTTTAGAAGAAGGTAAAAAGCCTTTGAATGTTTACAAATTTTGTCAATCGTTAGAAATTGAAGAATCACAATTCTATCAATTTTTCGGATCATTCGAAGCAATTGAAAAATCAGTATTCAAACACTTCTTTGATGAAACCATGAAAGTTTTAAAAAGTAGCGAGGGGTACGATGAATTTTCCTCAAAAGATAAACTACTTTCTTTTTATTACACCTACATTGAAAATCTTACGGCAAACAGAAGTTTAATTTTATATCTATTAGATCATAAAAATCCAATCAAAGGACTATCTAATGTTCATAGCATTAAATCAGATTTTTCGGAGTTTGTAAACACGCTAAATCTTGATTCAATTGAAATACCAATAGACAAGCTAAAAGAATTTCAAGGAAGAGGAATTTCAGAAGTAGTTTGGGGACAATTTCTGAGCATAATAAAGTATTGGTTAAAAGATGAATCACCAGCTTTTGAAAAAACAGACGCTTTCATTGAAAAGTCTACTACTGTTGGTTTTGAAATTCTCAATCTAACACAACTAGAAAGTGTAATAGACTTTGGGAAGTTTTTGTTAAAAGACACCTTTAAAATGAATTAAGATGAAAAGTATCGACAGCATCCCGACTTCAAAACTTCAAAGAGCTTCTAACATTGTAAAAACTGGAGCTAAGGTTGGTGGCAATTACTTTAAATACTACGCTAACAGAGTTACCAAATCAAAAGAAGAAGCAAATCAGATTTTAAATCAGGACAATGCTGAAGATATTTATGATGGCTTAAAAAACTTAAAGGGAAGTGCTTTGAAAGTTGCTCAAATGATGAGCATGGACAAGAGCGTTTTACCAAAGGAGTACGTTGAAAAATTTTCTCTGTCTCAATTCTCCGTACCTCCATTATCTGCTCCGCTTATCTCGAAAACATTCAAAAAAAACTTTGGTAAAACACCAAATGAAATTTTCGATTCATTTAGTCCGGAGGCCGTTTATGCTGCGAGCATAGGACAAGTACACAAGGCTTCAATTGGTGATAAAAAATTTGCTGTAAAAATTCAGTACCCAGGTGTGGCAGAAAGTATATCTAGTGATTTAGCTCTAGTTAAACCGTTCGCTCTTAAACTACTAAACATTAGCAGTAAAGATGCTGATGTATATTTTCAAGAAGTTAAAAGCAAACTCCTTGAAGAAACCGATTATGCGAATGAACTAGTCCAAGGAGAAGCTATTGCAAAAGCTTGTGATTCATTACCAAATGTTCGTTTCCCAAAATACTACAAAGAATATTCTTCCAACAAAGTAATTACAATGGAATGGATGGAAGGTGACCATCTTTCCGATTTTTACAAAAGAATGGCGGGAACGCCAGAGGCAAAAAAAGTTTCTCAATCGCTATGGGACTTCTATATGTTCCAGCTACATCAATTAAAACAATTCCATGCTGATCCTCATCCTGGGAATTTCTTAGTTGATAAAGACTATAATTTAGTGGCCCTGGATTTTGGTTGTTTAAAGAGCATCCCCGACGATTTTTATAACCCTTACTTTGAGTTGGTGGATAAAAGAAATCGAAATAATCCCGAAACATTCCGTTCAATCCTGAAGCAACTTGAGGTTATTTACGAAAGTGACTCGCCGAAAGAAATTGAATTTATTGAAACATTATTTCACGAACTTCTATCTGTTTTTACAAAGCCATTTCAAAGTGAAACTTTCGATTTTTCGGACGAATCATTCTTCCAAGAAATCATTCAACTGGGGGAAAAACTTTCAAAAGACAAAGAATTACGAAACCAAAATGGAGGACGCGGATCAAAGCATTTCATCTACATGAACAGAACTTTCTTTGGCCTTTACAATTTGATGTTCGACTTAAAAAGCAAGGATATTAAAATTAATAACTTTATTTAATGTTGTCACTTTGAGCTTGTCTAAAGGTTGATGCTAGTTGGCAGAGTCCTTCGACAAGCTCAGGAAGACAAACATCTTCTTTATCCTTTGGGAGTTAAAACAAAACTATTCGAAATCAGCTGAACAAGTTTTGTCACCTTGAGCCTGTCGAGAGGTTGATGCTAGTTGGCACAGTCCTTCTACAAGCTCAGGAGAATATATTATTAACCTGATACAACTTGGTACTGTCCATTTTTAAAACAAATAAAACTTCACCATTTTTTAATCAGATGTAAAAGCAAATTAAAACTACGGTTTGCTAATTTTCTGCAATGAAAACTTACTATGTGTATATTCTTGAATGCTCCAACAACTCCTATTATACCGGAGTAACAAATAATATGAACAGAAGATTACATGAACACGATACAGGAGCAAACAGAAGCTGTTTCACATATGATAAAAGACCAGTTAAGTTAGTGTATGTTCAGTCTTTTATGGAAATAGAAAATGCCATCAAATGGGAGAAACAATTAAAAGGATGGAGTAGAAAAAAGAAACAAGCTGTAATTCATAATAATTGGGAAAAACTTCCTGCTCTCTCAAAAAACAAACAACAGATTTCAATATTGTTCCGATGAGCCAGGCTAAACGTTAGTGCTAGTTGGTACAATCCTTCGACAAGCTCAGGAGGACAAGTAGCCCCTAAATCCTAAGAGTCTAAAATAACTATTCAAAATTACCGTGCGTAAGCCGTGTCACCTTGAGCTTGTCGAAAGGTTGGTAATAGTTAGCTCTGTCCTTCGACAAGCTAAATAGGACGTTTAAAAACAATCCACTTTCAACCGAAAATTCTTAACAAATAAAAGCTTTCACCAAAGTACAGGAAATTAGATTTTATTAATTTTAGGATATGTTTATCCTTAGGGTCATTTTATTGCCATTTTCATTTTTGTACGGGATTGTAACCAAGGTTAGAAATCTGCTTTTTGATTTTGGCATTTTAAAATCTAAGGAGTTTCAAACTAAATCTATTTCCGTCGGAAATATCACAGTTGGCGGAACTGGTAAATCACCTCATATTGAATACCTCATTAACCTTTTCAATAACGACTACAAGTTAGCAACACTTAGCAGAGGATATAAGCGCAAGACTAAAGGTTATTTTGTTGCAAACGAAAATTCTACTTATGCCGAAATAGGTGATGAACCTATGCAGTTCCACTCTAAGTTCAAGGAAGTAAAAGTTGTTGTTGATGAAGACAGAAGAAGGGGAATGGAAAATATTGAAAAAGATATCCAACCTGATATTATTCTATTAGACGATTGCTACCAACATCGCTGGGTTAAACCTCAATTGAATATTTTATTGATGGAGTACTCAAGCATTGGATCAAAACAATTCATGCTACCTTCAGGAGAATTAAGAGAATGGAAATCGGGAAAGAAAAGAGCTGATATAATTGTTGTCACGAAGTCTCCAAGCATCCACTCACCTATCGAACACAGAAGAATTAGTGAATTGATAAAACCTCTTAGGTCTCAAAATATCTTCTTCAGTTACATAGATTACAAGCAAGCTCAACCTTTTAATGATAAAGCTAAAGCTTTAATGAACGATGAATTTAGCCTAGACAAATTCAAAGCAGTTGTATTTGCTGGAATCGCCAAAATAACGCCTTTAATCGACTACTTAAAACAAGAAGCGAAAGAGGTAATCGTTACCGAGTTTAGCGACCACCACAATTTCCAACCTGTTGATATGGTTAGAATTATAAAAGAATTCAAAGAAATTATTTCAAAAGAAAAAATATTAATCACTACAGAAAAAGACGCCATGCGCTTAAAAGACGAGCGTTTATTTCCATTATTAGAAGAAGTGCCCGTTTTCTATTTACCCATTGAAATTAAATTCCATAGTGGTTTAGAAGGAGAATCCACTTTTGATGAAACTATCCTAGAATATGTTCGAACAAATTAAAAAAACAGCAGATTTTTTATCTGACAAGACAAATAACTTTCAACCTGAATTAGGTATTATTCTTGGAACTGGATTAGGAGGTTTAGTTAATGATATCGATATAGATTTTGAAATAGGATATGAAGAAATACCATCATTCCCTATCTCTACTGTGGAGACTCATAAAGGAAAATTAATTTTCGGAAAGCTTTCGGGAAAAAGTGTTGTAGTTATGCAAGGCCGTTTTCATCATTATGAAGGTTACTCGTTAAATGAAGTTGTTTTCCCAGTTAGGGTAATGAAAGTTTTAGGTATTCAATCGCTACTTGTTTCTAATGCTGCTGGAGGAATGAATCCGGCATTTGAAAAAGGAGATTTAATGATTATTGAAGATCACATTAATCATTTCCCAGGAAACCCTTTAATTGGTAAAAACATTGATGAACTTGGCCCAAGGTTCCCTGATATGTATGAACCATACAGCAAGAACCTAATTTCAAAAGCTGAAGCGGCCGCTCATAAACTAAATATTAAAACTCAAAAGGGAGTTTACGTTGGATTGCCTGGCCCTATGCTTGAAACCCCAGCAGAATATAAATATTTAAGAATCATAGGGACTGATGCTGTTGGTATGAGTACGGTACCTGAAATTATTGCCGCAAAACATGCCGGACTAAACTGTTTTGCATGCTCAATAATTACCGATATTTGTTACGGTGAAATTAAGCCGGTTGATATTCAGGATATCATAAGCACAGCAATGAATGCTGAACCGAATTTAACGGCACTATTTAAAGGATTAATTAATGAATTATAAAATGAAATCAATTGTAAGCGCTCTAGTTTTAGCCATCTTTTTAGTAAGTTGTGGAGATAATAATTCAACTGAATTTAAAGAAGGTGGGATTACAGTAAACGTCCAATTAGATAGTATATCAGAAGGCCAAGCTATATTGGAACTAATCACTACTGGTCCAAAAAGATTACAATTAGACACTGTTGATTTAGATGCTTCAGGAAAAGGAACTTTACTTTTCAACGCAAGTCAAACGGCTTTCTATTCAGTTTACTTACCAGGAAAACAAGGTGAGTTTAGATTTGTTGCCAATCCTGGAGATGTTGTTGAATTAAAGGGGAATGCCACAAATATTTATGCTTCTGCAACAATTGGAGGGACTCCAGAAAATGAAAGATTAGATTCTCTAATTACTTTTATCAAAGCCACAAAGTATTACACCGATTCATTGCACAGGGTTTTTGAAGCTGCGAAAACCAAGCAAATGCATTACGCATTCATGGAAGAGTTTGAACAGTTATATGGAAATGCTAAAATAGCCGAGGAAAAGTTTGTTTTAAAATACGTCTTGGATAATCCTGGACAATTTTCAAATCTAGTAGCTATCAACTCCCTTAATCGTAATCGTCACAGAGAAGTTTATTTAATGGTAGACAGTGCTTTAATGGCCAATTACGCTGGAAATGAAAACGTAAAGAAATACCACAGCATTTGTGAAAACATCTTCTCTTCAGCAATCGGGAAAGAAGCGCCTAACTTTACTTTAATCGACATTGACAACAAGCAATTCTCTTTAACGGATTTAAAAGGAAAATATATTCTTCTTGATTTTTGGGCAACTTATTGTCAACCATGTATTCAAGAAATCCCAAACCTTAAAAGAATTCATTCCGAATTCGGAGGTGACAAATTTGAGATTGTAAGTGTTTGTATCGACCGAAATAATCCTGGAACTTTTGAAACATGGAAAACAATTAACCAAAAGTTTGAAACAAATTGGACGCAAGTTTATGACGGAGATGGTTTAGCTACAGCTAGAAGTTACAAGATCAAACAATTCCCAACGATGATGATTGTTGGGCCTGAAGGAAAAATAATTGACGCTGGAGATCACTTAAGAGGTCAAGCTGCTTACGAAACCATTAAAAGACTAGTAGGTAATGAATAAATCTTGGCTATTTAGTCTGCTTTTATTTTGCGCATTCGCGCCAGCAAAAGCCTACTGGCAACAGGAAGTTAAATACAATATTAATGTCGAGCTTGAAGATAGCAGACACCTGCTTCACGGGAACGAGACCGTAGTATACATCAACAACTCTCCCGACACCCTAAAGGAAATGTTTTTCCATCTTTGGCCAAATGCTTATCAGTCTGGAACACCTTTAGCCAAACAAATTTTAGAGGACGGAAATACCACTCTTTATTTTGGTGAAGAAAAATACAAGGGGAAATTGGACAGCGTTGATTTCAAAGTCAATAATCAAGTTGTTGAATTAAAAAAACACCCGTTAAAAAAAGAAGTCGCTTGGTTTGATCTACCCACCCCTCTAGTTCCTGGGGATTCAATTGTTATTTCCACTCCGTTCAGAGTAAAAGTACCTTATGGGGAAGTTTCAAGATTAGGTCACTTAAATGACTCTTATCAAATTACTCAGTGGTATCCCAAACCAGCCGTTTATGATCAAAAAGGTTGGCACGTTATGCCCTATTTAAGTGTTGGGGAGTTTTATTCTGAATTTGGATCTTTCGAGGTTTCGATAACCATTCCAAATGATTACGATTTAGCAGCATCTGGAAATCGGTTATCAAGAAAGGTTAATAAAGAGAAAAGAACAGAGGTTTATTCATTAAATAAAGTTCATGATTTCGGATGGTTTACGGATAAAAATTGGATCACAGAAGAAAGTTCGGTAACACTTCCGCACTCTGGAAGAACTGTAAAAACTTACATAAAATACCAAGAACATCCAAGTAGTTCTTCAGTGTGGTCTAACTCAGTTCAATTTGTTGATAGTGCTGTTTATTACTACAGCTTATGGGTTGGCGATTATCCTTATGATGTTTGTGGAGCCGTTGATGGTGGTTTAACAGCAGGATCAGGAATGGAATATCCAACAATCACCGTTTTAGGAGGTTCAGAGAACAGAGCTTTTCACGAGGAAGTAACTGTTCATGAAGTTGGACACAACTGGTTTTACGGAATTTTAGGGTCTAACGAACGATTATATCCTTGGATGGACGAAGGGCTTAATTCTTATTATGAAAGAAGATATTATGAAGAAGTTAAACCTGAAATGACTTTTAATAACTTCATGCCATTTCTAAAGAAAATCATAAAAGGAGATCCTCCAAAACACACTGAATTTCATCATTATTTACATGACTATGTAAACACTCGAAATATCGATTTGCCACTCAATTTACCCGCTCCAGAATACTCGAGTCTTAATTACGGTTCAATCATTTACAGCAAATCTGCAGTTTGTTTCAACTATCTACAAAAATATTTAGGAACTGAGGTGTTTGATGCTGCCATGAAAGACTATTTCCAAACTTGGAAATTCAAACATCCTCAACCAGAAGATTTTGAAGCAATCATAAAAAAACATTCAGATAAAAACTTAGACTGGTTTTTCAATGACTTAATGACTACGAGCTATCCGCTTGATTACAAAATAAACAATGTAGGTTATTCATGGGACAATACAAAATTTGAGGTTGTTATTACTAACAAAGGGGATATTGCCTCACCAGTTGTTGTATCTGCCTTAAAAAATGGAAAAGTAATTAATACGGCATGGTATGAAGGATTTTTTGGCACTAAAATGTTAAGCTTTCCAAAAGATGATTACGATGAAGTTGTAATTGATTACTACCATGATATGCCCGAAATTAATAGAAGAAATAACCGCTTTATTTTATTCAGTGTTTTTGGGAACATCGAACCTTTAGAAGCCTCTTTTCTTCACAACTATTTTAGAGATGACAGAACACAAGTTTTCTTTACTCCATTAATGGGATATAATCAACATGATAATCTTCAGTTAGGGGTAGCTGCTACCAACTTGAGCATACAGGAAAGTCCATTCAGATTTCTATTAATGCCTCAATTCTCATTTGGGACGAATAGAATTGTGGGTACAGGTCAATTGGTTTATTCTATTTACCCTGGAGATTATTTTGACAAGGTGAATATCAACTTCAATTACAAAAGACAAGGTTTAGATTTTGGTGTTGCACCTGGGCAAATAGCGAAAACAGAAGCTGGATTAAATTTCATGATTCATAATCCTAAAGACCGATCAAAATTCAAATCAAACATCGAAGCGAGATATACCAACACAGAGGTTTCTTTCGACCGAAGAAAGGCTCAATTCAATGATTATGTTACATTTGATTATAACGTTGTTCATCATAAAACTATAAATCCTTATGATGCTAACTTCCGCTTACAAGCTTTTAATCAAAACTGGAAATTAACTTCGGAATTCAATTATGATCTGACGGTAAACAAAAGACTTCAATGTATCGATATAAGATTGTTTGGAGGTGCATTTTTGCAAAGAACAAACGACATGCTGACTCAAAGCTTTAGTATCAATGGAAACAATGGAACTTTACTTGCTTCAAGTGACCTAGAGGCATTTCAATACATTACCCATGATTATTTATTTGACGATGTGATGTATGGAAGATTTGTTACAGACAGAAAAAGTTTAGCCAGACAACAAGTATACATTCAAGACGGAGGGTTTAAAAGCGGAATGGGAAGTGTTAGATCAAAAACTTGGATCGGGTCTGTGAATTTGGTTATTCCATTACCTGTTAAGTTTTTATCGCTTTACTCGGATTTTGGTATTACTGACGCTTATTGGGAAGATTATCAGGAAGGAGATGTAAAAACACCAATTATATATGATTACGGCTTCCAACTGAATATCAAAAAAGATTTCTTTGAGATATATTTCCCTCTTGGTTATTCGGATATTATTAATCAAGATTACGAAAATGGAAGTGATGGATTAGGAGATAATCCAGCCACCCCAGATAATGAATTCAATTATTTTAGAAGAATCAAGTTCATGTTCAACATGAATAAACTTTATAAAGTTCTTCAGTAATGGAACCAGGCAAAAAAATATATTTCGCATCAGATTTTCACTTAGGAGTTCCGTCCTATGAAAAAAGTAGAGCGCGTGAAAAAGTCTTGGTTGACTGGCTTGACGAAATAAAAGCTGACGCTCAAGAAATATTTTTAGTTGGTGATTTATTCGACTTCTGGTTTGAATACAAACACGTTGCACCAAAAGGCTATATAAGATTCCTCGGTAAAATTGCTGAATTAACAGATTCAGGCATTCCTGTTCACTTTTTTACCGGTAACCATGATATGTGGATGTTTGATTATTTACCAAAAGAACTTGGAGTAACCATACATCGAGATAATATTCAGAGAGAATGGAATGGTAAAAAATTCTATATAGGACACGGCGATGGATTAGGACCGGGAGATCGTTTTTATAAATTTTTAAAAAACTTCTTTGCCTCAAAAACTTGTCAGTGGCTATTTGCAAGAATCCATCCTAATTTAGGAATGGGTATAGCGAATTTATGGAGTAGAAAGTCAAGAATCTCAAACATCAAAAAAGGTGAAGAATTTTTAGGTGATGAACAAGAATGGCTTTACATCTACGCCAAAGAAGTTTTGAAAAACGAACATTTTGATTTCTTCATTTTTGGCCACCGTCATTTAGTTCTAGATCTAGAAATCAAAGGAAGTCATTCCAGATATATCAACCTAGGTGAATGGGCGACTAATAATCCCCACTTTGCTTCTTTTAATGGGGAAAGCTTAACTTTACAACCAGTTATAAAAGCATAAACTGTGGAATTCGAACAAAAATCAGATTTAGTATTTGGGATTCACCCAATTTTAGAAGGATTACAATCAGGTAAAACTTTCGACAAAATTTTAATACTTAATACACTTCGAACTCCGCAAGCAAAGGAAATAATGAATCTTGCCAGAGAAAAAGGTGTTTCATTAAACAAAGTTCCTCAAGCAAAACTGGATAGAATTACACGTAAAAATCATCAAGGTGTAATCGGATTTATTGCACCAATTGAATTTCAAGAAATTGAAGAAATATTACCCGAGTTATTCGCTGCAGGTAAAAACCCATTTCTACTAATATTGGATAGAGTTTCTGACGTCAGAAACTTTGGTGCAATAGTAAGAACTGCTGAATGTGCAGGGGTTGACGCCATAATCATTCCAAAAAAGGGATCTGCTAAAATTAACGGTGAAACTATCAAAACTTCAACAGGAGCAATATTTAACATTCCTATTTGCAAAGTTCCTGGATTAGACTCTATCATCCCCTATTTAAAGGATTCAGGCATTCATCTAGTTGCCTGTACGGAGAAAACTGAAGTTAATTATACCGAAGTTGATTACACTGTTCCAGTAGGAATCATAATGGGAAGTGAAGAATCTGGAATTGCTATTTCAAATATTACAAAAAGTGATTCAACAGCTAAATTACCTTTACTGGGTAAAACAGAAAGCTTAAATGTATCAGTAGCTGCGGGAATAATTATGTACGAAGTTGTTAGGCAAAGAGGATAAAGTTTACTTCTGACTTTACTTTCCCTATTATTCAACGTATCTTTGTAAAACTATAACCGGTTCTAATCGATTACCCTTTAGTTAAAAAGTCTAACGACGTCCATTCTTAGCAGTCTGTTCACTTAATTGGTAACTTTTTTAATCACAAAAATTTAAAGCTACCAATGGCAAGATCACAAGAAACATTTGGCAAAAAAGAGAGAGAGAAGAAAAGACTTAAGAAAAAGCAAGACAAAGCCCTTCGAAAAGAAGAGAGAAAAGCCAATGCTTCAGGAGGTAATTTCGAAGACATGATAGCCTATGTTGACGAAAACGGACAAATAGTTGATACTCCGCCAGATCCATCTAAAAAAACAAAAATTAAAGCTGAAAACATTAGTCTTGATTATTCAAAAGATGCGGTTGATTTAGAAGACGAACCAATGCAAGGAAAAGTATCTTTTTTCAATGATGAAAAAGGATATGGTTTCATTAAAGATGCTAACTCTAAAGACTCTTACTTTGTTCATGTTAACAAGGTAGAAGGAACAATTACCGAGGGCGACAAGGTTACTTTTGAACTTGAAAAAGGACCAAAAGGTATGGTTGCAGCCAACGTTAAAAAGATATAAAACAATTAGGGTAGGCGCTTACGCACTACCCTTTTCCCTTCCTTAAAAGACCATCCAAAACAGGTCTTATAAAATTCACTTCCACACCCTTTTACACATAAGTATGTGAAAAACAATCAAAAAGCTGTGAAGCCTTGAAGAGTTCCAACCGTTAGATTTGTTTGGGATCATATTTCCATATGCTATTTTTTAAGATTTTAAGTCATTGTGTGTAGTGTGTGACAGAGTCTGAAGCCAAAGCATATGGGCTAAAAGAGCTTATATGAAAAGTATATTAGCAGTTTCGTCGATTCTTATGTTAAGTATCGCGAGCTTTTTCACGCAGTCGGAAATGAACATAACTTTCGATGCGCCAACTGAAGTAACAGCAGGAGAATCTTTCATTCTTGGAATCGACATCGACAAAGGAGATATTTCCAATTTTGCAAAACTTCAACTAAACTTACCTGAAGGATTTAAGGCAGAATTATTTGATGGAAAAGGAGGTACTTTCACCTTTTATGATCAAAAGATGAAATTAATTTGGATTTCACTTCCATCAGACGCAAAATTCGGTGTTAAAATTAAAATCACCACTGAAAAATCAATAGCTGGAAGCTTCAACTTCAACGGAAAAGTATCTTATGTGGTTGATGGAGATAGAAAAAGTATTGATTTAATAACGCCTAACTTTAATGTATCTCCTAATGCAAATGCAGGAGCGCCAAATAAAGCTGATCCAGGAACGACAAGTACTGATTTAAACACTGGTGGAGGATCAACTGAATTAACTTGTACAAGAAGTTTTGACGCATCACAAATAGCACCAGGAGGAACTTTCCTTGTTGAATTGAAAGTAAAGAAATCAAACGTATCAGGAGTTGGAAAAATCATAGAAAACATTCCAGAAGGTTTTACTACACAAGAAGTAGAAGCTAATGGCGCAATATTTAGTCAGAAAGGTAGTCAAGTTAAATTCCTTTGGATGACTTTACCTGCAAGTGACGATTTCACTGTTAGCTACAAAGTTGCAGTTGATGAAAGCTTATCTGGAAACAAGGTGATTGACGGTAAAATGTCATACTTAGATGGTAGTGACACTAAGAACTATTTGATTGATGGAACTTCTATAGAAATTACATCAAGTCCAAATAATGATGTTGCTGTTAATAGTGATAATTCAACTGAAACATCAACTGCTTCAGACAATACGCAAGTTGAAACTAATAGTAATTCGGATGAAACTTCTTATAATACTGAAACTTCAAACACTTCCGAAAACACAAGTTCGGATAATGAATCATCGAACATCACTGTAGAAAACAATACTTCAACTTCAACTGACTCGCAAGATAATTCATCGACCGAAACAACAGCAGTTGAAAACGAAACGGAAACTGCGTCTACAGATAACTCTTCAAATCACCAAGTTAATTATAGAGTTCAAATTTGCGCGCTAAGAAAACAAGTTCCTACGTCATATTTTGTTCAAAATCACAATGTAAACGAGCACATTTACCTAAACATGCATGAAGGGTGGCACAAGTACACTGTTGGTGATTTTAAAAAATACATGAGTGCAAGAGCTCATAGAGACGTAGCAAAAAACAGTTATAAAATAAAAGGTTCATTTGTTACTGCCTATAATAACGGTACAAGAATTACAGTTCAGGAAGCTTTAATGATTACAAAAGATGAGTGGAAAGCTCCAACACCGTGATAACAAAAATTAAACTATAGAATAAACGCCAGACTTTGTCTGGCGTTTTTGTTTTATCATTATTCAACTAATCCTTATACTTAATTTACAAATCAGAAGAGTCTGATTACTAAAACTAGTAAACCGAAAGCTATTCAATTCAATTAGATTGCAGCACTTGTTTAAATTGAATTGATTTTTGATCAGCAGGATGAAATTTAAGCAGTTTATTGACTAAAATCAAAGCTGTATCATTTTGATTTAACTGATGTTTTAAAACAGCGTAATTAAATAGTCCAAGTTCATGATTTGGTGATTTAATCAACAACTTACGATAGCAATCTTCGGATTCAAGGGTTCGTCCAAATTGCTGATAACTCCATGCAAGACTCATCAGCAAATCCATATCATTGGGTTTTATTTCAATTCCATTTTTATAATATTCTATTCCCGATGAATCCTTTTGAAGGGTTAACAATAAACCTAGCTCATAATAAACTGGATAAAAGTCATAATCAACCTCAATTGCTGTTTTAAAGCTTGAAATAGCTTTTACAGTATCACCAATATGTTTATAAGCAACTCCTTTCATAAAATATGCAGATGGCATTCTATCATTTATTCTCAGAGCTTTATTTACATTATTGAATACATCTTGATATTTACCTAAAAAAACATTGATTTCAGCAATTTTTAAATGGATTAAAGCATCTGTAGAATCAATCTGAACAGATTTTTTCAAATACTCAAATGCTTTTCCAACTTGAACTTTCTTAAAATGAATTTCAGCCAACTGATTAAGCGCAGAAACGTTGTTACTATCCTCTTTTAATGCCAATTCAAAATAATATTGAGCAGAGTCGATATTATTTTCATTCAAATAATTTTCAGCAATTCTAAGAGGTTTTACGTGTTTATGCTCACAGGACATTGAAAAAATCACAAGTAGCCCCAAAGCAAATTTCACAATCAGACTATTAGTATTTATCAATCGAAGTAACATCATGTTGTAAAGATAGAAATCGAAAAGCATTCAGCTTTTAAGAAGTGAAAAGTAACAAAAAAGCCCTTCCAAATGGAAGGGCTCCCGCAAGTAAAAGTCAGGTTCAACTTTTATTTTAACAACTGAACAAAACCATTGTATCTCCTAAATTCATTAGTATTATCAGTAAACTCCCAAATCCAGTAATACACACCAGAAGAACACTGCTGCTCTTTCATATTTAAACCAGTCCATTCAGGTAATTTTTCGTTTGACTCATACATTAACAATCCCCATCTATCGTAAACGAACAAAGTACCTCCTTGCACTTGCTCTGGAGTGATATCTCCAATTGGTCTCCATGGACTCTGCTCAGAAATCACATTTGGCAACTCAGGATCTGGAGGAATACATTCACCAGCAATTTTCATTGTATCTCTATCAGAACAATTATATGAATCAATATATTCTGCCCAATAAATAGTTGTATCAGTAGCAACAATGCTATCAATATCTACAGTTCCATCACTCCATGTTAGAGTTCCTGCAAGATTTGAAGAAACAGTTGCATTTATAACTATAACATCACCCTCAGTTGGACACATTACCGAATCTTCCGGCAAAGTAACTACTGGTTTAGCCTCAGGACTTTGATCAGCTTGTAATGTATCATATGCTGTACATCCTGTTGAAGGATCCGTAACCGCTACCCTATGCTCTCCTGATGCATAAACATAGAAAGATGATGACGTTTCACCACTCGGCGACCACACATAATCTAAACCTTCAATTCCAGCACTAATCAACACTGAATCTCCTTGGCAAAACTGAACATCTTGAGCACTTACTGCCGGTAATGAATTTTCGGAAATCAGGATGTCATCATTAGAGCTACAACCTGTTGAAGTGTTAGTAACGGTAACTCCATAAGTACCACTTTGAGTAACAGTAATTTCTTGAACAACTTCATTATTAGGCGTCCACAAATACTCAATATTAGCATCTGAAATACCAGCATCAATTGTTAAATCACCTCCTTCGCAAAGAGCAGTTTCCGATGGCGTAAGATTAATAGTAGGATTTGAATTACTCACTACAACAGCAACAGGAGTAGTATCTGCACATGCAGCCGGGTCACTAACAAAAGAAATTATCACATAATAATCGCCAGCTTGTGAAGTAGTATAAACACTATCATCTACTGCAGAATGAATAAGATTTCCAGGATCAATTGATCCTAAATACCAATCGTACTGATAACCAGTAGATGACATACCAATTGCATTGGCTTCTAAAGTAGTGTTTTCACTTGGACATAACAGAAAATCTGCCGAATTAATCATCGCGTTCATCGGCGTATCACACGTTAAATTACAAACAGAAAATTCAGATGTATTCACTTGCCCTGCAACACCATTTTCAGTAGCTAATACAATCACATTGCTTTTGTCTACTAAATTTCCTCCCGCAACAAAATCATATTCCCAAAAATATAACCCGTTAGAAGCAGGTGTTGGATCGGCATCCACAGAGGCTACCATTGTAAAACCTTGATTTACCGAATCACTACACTCTAAAGGACAATTAGAATCTTGAGCATAAATATCAACAACGGCATTAGCAGATGGTGCGTAACCCGAAACAAAATTTGATCTAGTTTCATTACTATTTATAAGAACTTCTTTAGGATCACCTCCATTTCCATATTCGCTATTCCCGCTACTTTGAAGAGAAATACCTCCTTCAGCATTACATGAAAAAGAGTTATACCGTAAAGTATTTTGATTTGCACTACTATTTACAAAAATTCCAAACTCACCATTCCCAGCAATTGCGTTTCCTTGACCAGATGCACCTATAATATTATTTGAAGCACTTTGCTCGATACAAACTCCAGAACCATTGTTGTTAATAATTGAGTTATTGTAAACAGTATTATTTGTTGCTCCAGCCATTACTAAACAAATCCCGCAACCTCTAGTTGATCCGCTCACAGCAGCATTCTCCGAATATCCTATCACATTTCCATCATCGATATTAGAACCTCCAATTGTTATGTTTGCTCCACCTTCAACAGAAATTCCGTAATCTTTATTCCCTCCATCTGAATTATCTCTATGAACTCCAATAAAATTAGAAGTAATTGTTGAACTTCCCGAACCAGTTCTAAAGGCAATTCCACCGCCACCTGGAGTTCCATTCCATCCTGAATGAGATGTTAAACCATCAAAATCATAAAACCCATTGTAACACGAAACATTATCATTTATAACTACTCCAGAACTATTTGTATAAACCGTAATTCCATCAAAAGCATTCCCCGCTTCAGTTTTACTTGCATCAGTTCCTATGTAGTTATTCTCAATAGTCCCTGAAGAAACAGCCTCTAATCTAATCCCCGAAACTCTATCAGGCATAAAATATGTGCTATGTGATGACCCTGATCCATTATTAACAACAGTATTGCCCTCTATATTTGATCCTCCTGCTGTGTGAACAGAGATCCCATTCCATCCATTACCTAATTCATCTCCAAAAGCATCTCTACCAATTATATTATCACGAATAGTACAGTTAGTTGCAAAAGCACTGTTTACCATTACACCATTAGCCGCGTTTGAGTATATGTAATTATCATAAATTTCAGTATTTGGACCATTCGTAAATATCCCACCTTGATCATAAAGCGGATTCCCAGATCCCATGTAAAACTTCGTATTATTTCCGTAAACAGTATTCCTCCTAATAACATTACCAGAACCAGTACCTATAGAATTATCTACTGCAATACCAGAATAAGCGTTATTAAAAGCCTCACAATCCTCTACAATATTGTTCGGAGATAACATTCCAAAACCATTATGACTACCATTTTTAGCTATACAATTTGAAAATGTATTATTACCTGTACCTCTTGCAATAAAAGCTACATCTTTTATACCATTAGCGACACAATTATCTACAGTATGACTCCCACCATTCTCAATAGAAACCCCGTGTTGTTGAGAGGCTATAAATGTACAGTTAGAGACTAAACTTCCGTTCCCTCCTTTGATCCAGACTCCATTTTGTCCCCATGCCGTAACAGAAAAGCTACAGCTATCTACAATATTATTATTACCTGTAATCTCAATTGAACTGAAGGAAGTTTGAAAAACTAATCCATTAAAAGTTACGTTATCTCCTTTTGAATAAACACTAAAGGTAAATACAACAGGTAAATCATCTTGAGTTGAAAAACCATCAAAAACTATATCTGACCCAGTCACACCTAAATCTAATGCAGACCATGCCGAAATAACTGTACCACCAGGTAAATCGAATTGAATTACATCAGTCCCCGGATTTGCTTTTGCTTTTGTAACAGCATCTTTCAAAGATCCCGGTGTTGTAGCATTCCCATCAGAATTATTCACAGTATACACTGCTGCTTTTAAGCCCGTAATACACATTAAAAAAATTACTAGAATTTTTATTCTCAGTTTCATGTTAGGTTATTTTGATTTATAGCATAATATGGAAAAACCAGAATGTTTTAAAAATGTCTTCCCCCTGAAAATCCCATACCTGCTAGGTCATTTAACCTAAAAAAATAAATTTTTAACATCAAAAAGAAGAGACAAAATCCCTTACAATAACACTTACTAAAAAAACAAAAAAGCATACAAATACCTAACCAACAATTAAATAAAAAATAATAAAGACATTTTCTAAAACAACCGTGAATAAACTTTTATTCAGTGAAAAAGTATTCTTTAATTTTACAACAAAATCACTGTTATGACACAAATAGACTGGAAGACGGCAAAAGAGTACGAAGAAATTACATTTAAAACTTGTAACGGAGTAGCAAGAATTGCTTTTAACCGACCTGAGGTAAGAAATGCATTTACTCCAAAAACAGTAGACGAATTGTGGGAAGCTTTGGTTATTTGTCATGAAAGTCAAGAAATTGGTGTTGTTTTAATTACTGGTGAAGGACCTTCACCAAAAGATGGTGGCTGGGCATTTTGTTCGGGAGGCGATCAAAATGTAAGATCCAATACAGGATATAAAGGAACAAATGGCGTTAACAGATTTAACATCCTTGATGTTCAGCGTCAAATTAGATTTATGAACAAAGTGGTTATTGCACTAGTTCCTGGATGGTGTGTTGGTGGCGGACACTCTTTACATGTTGTTTGTGATATGACTATAGCGTCTGAGGAGCACGCAATCTTTAAACAAACAGATGCCGATGTTGCAAGTTTTGATGGAGGTTTCGGTTCTGCTTACCTTGCTCGTCAAGTTGGTCAAAAAAGAGCAAGAGAAATCTTCTTTTTAGGGGCAAATTATACTGCTCAAGAAGCCTATGATATGGGAATGGTAAATAAGGTTGTTCCACATGATCAACTCGAACAGGTTGGGTATGATTGGGCTCAAGAAATTATGACTAAAAGTCCAACCGCTATTAAGATGTTAAAGTTCGGATTCAACTTAATTGATGACGGTTTAGTGGGTCAACAAGTTTACGCTGGGGAGGCTACAAGATTAGCCTACGGTACTGAAGAAGCGATAGAAGGTAGAAATGCCTTCTTGGAAAAACGTCCGAGAGACTTTTCTAAATTCCCTAAGTTTCCTTAATTAGGGACTACATTCTTTTGAACTTCTTAAAAGTTTCAATCAAGAAATTTTCTAATCCATTGGCTTTCATATCTTGCAAAGCCTCTAATTGCTTTCCTAATTTCCCTTTTGGAAAACCTTTCTGTTTGAACCAAGTGAGGTAGTACTCTGGTAAGTAAACCAAGGGTTTATCTGCGTATTTGCCAAATGGCATTTTAGCATTGAGGATATCTATCAAATCTTTCTTAAACTGTTCGTCTTCAAACTTCATCTTATGGCAAATACTTTACCGAAGATGGGTCTCCATCTTCTCCTCTAAATATCATTTCAAATGGCATTTTAGCATTGAGGATATCTATCAAATCTTTCTTAAACTGTTCGTCTTCAAACGGCATCTCCAATTATTATTTTAACCATTATTCTTCCTAAATGTACCATTTTATGATCCAATTAAAATAGATTTTTGTGTTACTTAACTCACCTTTTAACATGAAAAACAATATTACTCGTATTATTTTATTGCTTTGCATCGCATTTTTAGAATCTACAGCCCAAAAAGACATAAGAATTTATTCGCCTTTAATACCTGATTATACATGTGGAGAATCCATTGAGATCAGCATGAGACTGTATAACGACGGAAGCGAAAACATAGATAATTTCGTAATTGATTTCTTTAATAACGAAGAGAAAACTTACTCCCAATCATTTAACAAATCCATTCCAGCGGGTGATTACATCAACCATTCAATTACAATTACTCCTAGTAAACCATTTGAAAACTCTTATAAAATAACTGCATACACAGAAAACGACACAGATCCATCCAATAACTCTACTTCAAATATTAAAAGTTATAACCTAAATGGAGATGAATATATATTAGAAATCCCTTCTGAAACTTCACAAACACCTAACTTCCAAGTTTATGTTGGAGAGGAACAAATAATTGGAGGAGGAATGCAGTTTTTTGAAGATGACGGAACAACAAAATCTTTGTCTTTTTGCTTACCAAAAGATACTTGTTATGAAATAAAAGTTTTAAATCTATTTAAAACTGATTGGTGCAGCGATGGTCTAAAAGACAACTACGAAATATCATCAGATCCATCTACTCCTTATAAAACGGGAGATACTGTTTACACTTACTTTGGAACATTTTTCCCATCGGGACCATATTTCGTAAAACTTTTAAATCCTTTAACAGCTGGAGAAATACAAAACAATTTTTTCTTTCCAGACCCAAGTACATTTGAGACTATCACATGCAAAAAGCCAGATAATATGGAGGCTTTCGTAAAAGTGACTAACACTTCGGAAAAACATGTAGTGTTATATGAAGAATACACAGAAGGGCAAATATCTTACAACAAAGAATTTTGTTCAACGGGTCCTTCCTTAGTTTCCGATCAAACTATAAAATCTAATTTAAAAGTTTTCCCTAATCCATCTCAAGGGTTATTTTTCATAAACGCCAATCAAGACATTAAGAATATTCGAGTTTTCGATCAATTAGGTAGAATTGTTTTTGAAAATTCAATTTTAAATAGCGCCCAAATAAACCTAAACAGTGAACCTACAGGAGTTTACTACTTGAATTTTCAAGCTAAGGGAGAAAATATCATTTCTAAACTTATAATTCAAAAGTAATTTCTATTTCCTCTGCTCTTAAAGTATAAACTTAAGCAACCAATCAATTGGAATATATACTCTTAGAGCAACAATGAAGCTTGATTTAGTTATCTCAACGATAATCTTACAAAATAAGATAGTCTTCCAGAACATTTAAATTTTCATCACAGACATTATCCTACTTGCAATCCATCGATTTAAGTTGGACATTTGCAGGCAAATATTGATACGTGAAAAAGAAAGTCGAAATACTTGCCCCAGCAAAAAATTTAGTTCAAGGTGTAGCGGCAATTAACGCCGGAGCAGATGCTGTTTATGTTGGAGCTCCTCAATTTGGTGCTCGATCACATGCAACGAATTCATTGGAAGATGTTGCCGAATTGGTAAAGTATGCTCATCTTTTTCGCGCTCAAGTTTTTGTAGTAATGAATACCATTCTTTACGATAAAGAATTGGAAACAGCGCGTAAATTAATCTATGATCTTTACGATATTGGAGTTGATGCTTTAATCGTTCAAGATATGTCTATCTTGGAAATGGAACTCCCTCCTATTGTTATTCACGCTAGTACGCAGGCAAATAATCGTGATCCTAAACATGTAAAGTTTCTCGCCGATGCTGGAATAGAACGAGTGGTTTTAGCTCGTGAGTTAAACCTGCACCAAATCAAAGAAATTAGTGAAGCAACACCAGTTGAATTAGAGTTCTTTGTTTCAGGCGCTTTATGTGTTTCGTTCAGCGGAAACTGCTACATGAGCGTTGCCAACGGAGAAAGAAGTGCAAACAGAGGATCATGTGCTCAAAACTGCAGACTCCCTTATAACCTAATTGATGGAACAGGTGAAACGCTTATCTCAAGTAGTCACCTACTTTCTATAAAAGATTTGGATTTAAGTGAGCAACTGCCTGAATTAATTGAAGCTGGAATTACTTCATTTAAAATTGAAGGTAGATTAAAAGATATCGTTTACGTTAAAAATAACGTGTCTTATTTACGCAAGAAGCTCGACTCATTCTTGGATGGAAATTCTAACTACCAAAAAGCATCTTCCGGAAGAACCTTCTTTAACTTCGAGCCTGGTTTAAATAAGAGTTTCAATCGTGGATACACCAATTATTTTGCTAACGAGCGTAAAGAATCAATCGGATCGTGGGAAAGTCCTAAATCTCGAGGACAAATGATTGGAAAATTAGTAAAAGTTGTTGCTAATAAGTACTACGTTGAAAATGCAAACAAATTGAATAATGGTGATGGACTTTATTTCTTAAATCCTGATGGTGTTGCTGATGGTGCCTCTGTAAACAAAGTTGATGGGGATTATATTGAGCTCAATGCAGAAAAAGAAATTGCAATTGGAACAGCTATTTTCCGAAACCATGACAACAGCTTCAACAAACAGGTTGAACGTGAAGACAGCGCTATCAGAAAAATAGGTGTTACAATGGAATTATCTGAAACAGAAACAGGTTTCCAATTACTAGTTGTAGATGAAGATGGATGTGAGAGTATTTCCACTTTGGAATTTGATAAAGAAACAACTAAAAACAACGAATCAATCGAGGACAATATTAAAACTAACTTAGGCAAAACAGGAAACACACCTTACATCGCTGACGAAATCAAAATTTCTTTCTCTCAAAACTGGTTCTTACCAATTTCAAGAGTAAATGAGTTAAGACGAACTGCTTTAGAAAAACTAAACTACATCCGATTAAACAGCTACGTTAGAAAGGAGAAACAGATTGAAAAAACAAACCACCCCTACCCTGTTTCAGAGTTAGATTTCACTTACAATGTTTCCAATAAATTAGCGCGTCAATTCTATAAACGACATGGAGTAACCGAAATTGAAAAAGCATTTGAGCTACAATGGGATCCAGGTAAATCTCGTGTAATGGTCACAAAATACTGTGTTAAATATGAATTAGGAAAATGTCCTAAATATCATCGAGACACAATGGAAACAAAAGTTGTTGAGCCACTTACTTTAACCCATGGCGAAAACGCTTACAAACTTAAATTCAACTGTAAGCCGTGTGAAATGGAAATTTGGGAAAAGGACGCTGATTTAGTTTTTGAAGAAGAGTAAAATAATCAACGCTTATTTTTTTCGTATTCTGTTTAATTCTTGAATATCTAATTGATCCTTCGGTCTATTGGATTTAACCTTGCTGGTTATAAGGTCATCAAAATTTAAAATTTTCCACTTAATAGAATCATCTTCAATGTAAACAGTTTCAACAGCATCAGCATAGGCTTTCGCAAATGGTTTATTAACATCAAACCTTGTAATTAACTCAACCTGCAATGCCTCTGGACTAAATTTTAACGAAATATTTTGCTCTTGATTTTTAACTTCTTTAGGAAAATCATCAAACTCATACCCCATTTCAAACAAAGCTTCTTTTAGATTCTCAAAATTTTCAATCTCTGTATCTAACCAAAAATCCACGTCTGCTGAATGCCTTTGATAACCATGAAAGTTTACAGCTCCACCTCCCACCATAATCATCCTAACTTTATGTTTGGAACAAAGCCTTAAAAAATGTAAAATATCACCCTCCCAATTAGAGTCTTTAGTAATCATTTACTTAAAATGAAATTAGTATTTTGATTTTCCTTTGTCTGAAATATTTTCTGAGACTCTGCCATGTTTCTGATAAAATAAAGAAAACGTTCAGAAGGATTTAAACTTAGAAACTGCTCTTGTTGCAGCTTCTTACTTTCCTCTTTAGTTGTAAAGTTTATTTTATTTTGAGAAGACATATCTCGAAGATAGCGAAAATAAGATATTGCATCAACTTGAAAAATTTGATCCATATTCTATTGTTTTCTTCCATAATTTTGCATCAATGGAAACAGTAAACTTATTAAGCGATTGCAATAAAAAGGATGCCGAATTAATTCAAGTAAAACTAGAGTTACATGGCGTAAAATCAAAACTTACGGGTGGTGATAAGAAAGGCAATAACATGGAATTGCAAATTAATGCCTCAGACCTTGAAAAAGCGATTAAAATCCTTGCCGAATAAAAAATCATTTTGGACCAAGAAATCATCATAAACGAGCTTACTTTTAAAACAGCCAGAAGCTCTGGGCCTGGAGGTCAAAATGTAAATAAGGTTTCTTCCAAAGTAATTTTATACTTCAGCCTTCAAGAATCACAAGGTTTAACAGAATCCGAAAAAACGACCATCCTTACCAAACTATCATCAAAGCTAACCTCCGAAGGCACACTCATCATATCATGCGAAGAAACCCGAAGCCAACTAAAAAATAAAGAATTGGTCATTAAGCGATTAATAACAATACTATCAAATAGTTTAATTATCGCAAAAAAAAGAATCCCTACCAAACCCACAATAGCTTCAAAAAAACGAAATCTCAACGCAAAAAAACAAAGAAGCACTATCAAAAACTTAAGAAAGAAACCGGGGTTTGAGTGAAGCTACTTTCCAATACAACATCTCAACCCTCAATAAAAACAACGATTTTAGCTGTCTGACTCAAATCTGACACAAGAAATCATTAACTCAAATTAAGCAAACAAGCGATTGAATCTTTCATTTAAAACCGTTAGATATTTTGCTTGCATTTCCGAAGAAAGAAAAGATGATTGTATTAAAGATTCTGCTTTACTCTTGTTAGCCAAAAGCCTTTTAAAAGCGCCTTCAACTTGTTTAGACGTTAATCCGCTCTTAATACCAAAGTCTTCAAAATGTTGCCTTTTTAGCTTGCTCTTTTTTCCCTCTAAGGTTAAAGCTAATTCTTCTTTATCGGTTGGATTAACAATTGTAACATTTAGTAAATCGTAAGCAGGAGAAAACACCCAACCCGATGAACTTTTAATTAACGAAAAGTTTTTTAGATGCATATCATTATTCCCTGTTACAAAGCAAAACAGCGTAAGCTCAAAAAACAATAAGGTGTCAAACAACTTATTTTCAGAGTAAGAACTGATTGCCTTAGCAACTTTTTCAATTGAGCTTTTATACTTATCAACCCCTTCCGTTATTTGAAACATATCCAACATATGTACCTTCTCATTGTTAAGCCTATCTATTCTTTTAGTTAGATAAGAAAGTTCGCCCGATGCTAGTCTTATTAAGGTTGATGGCACTACATTTACCCCAAAAGCTTCGGCAATGCGCATAGTTAAATGCTCGTTTTCTGGCATTTGTTCATAATCTAGCGATGGAGGTTTAAAAATATAATCACCACCAAGAGCACCTACAACGGTTAATCTTTTATTGATTTTTTCATCAATTAAACTCATCGAAAGTTTAGGCTGAACTCCTGGTACTGCAATACTTCGTTCCACCACATTTTTGGCCAAACTAGCCATATCCTTAAAGTTGTATCCTAATTCCGGAGGAGTTTTCGATCCAAAAAAATCCAGACTACACTTCTCATGAAAATCACCCTTCTCAATAGCTTTATAACAGTATAAACACTTTTTCATTCCTCCTCAACTATTGGTTCAACGCTAACGGTGCCAATGCAATTTGAACAACAAGCTAACAACAAACTCATTCTGTCATTGCTGTTTATTTTCCAGTTTTTGGTAGCAATATCCAAAAGCCAACCTTCTGGAATTAAGCCTTCAAAAAAAGGAAATAGTCTATTATCCCTATATTCTTCCGCTCTAACCGGCATTGTAAAAGTTAAAAAGTCCTCAGAGTGATTTTCAATGTAATCCTCATCGTACTTAAAAACATAATCACCATCCAGTGTTTCGGTAATTATACCAGCCAAATGCTCTTTATAAAAAACCTTCCCTTGTTTCATTATTCAATATCTTTTTGAGGTACTGGAGCCAAAGTATGCCCAAACATGTTTAGGATAAGGTTAACCTTATCAAGCTGCATATTGGTTTTCCCTTGTTCTATCTTTCTTACTACAGTTAATGCCACACCCAACCTTTCAGCAAACTCCTCTTGCGTAAGATTCACCTCTTTTCGTTTTTGTTTTACAAAATCAGCTAAACTTTTCATTATATGTTTTTGAATATAAAAAATGAAATATAAGTAAATTATATTTAAAAACATATAAAAACTGACGTAACCAATAAATTATACGTTATAAGATATAGTAAAACACCACCCAAGCCAAAATTTAAAAACCATCTGAAACCATAGTTATTTCATTCTCCTAAGTAAAAAGTTATATTTGTAATTGTGAAAACTCTATACATTATAGCTGGACCCAACGGAGCTGGAAAAACAACTGCTTCGTATACGGTTTTACCTGAAATATTTAATGTTAAGGAGTTTGTAAATGCAGACGAGATAGCAAAAGGGCTTTCGCCATTTAATCCTGATGCCGCTGGTTTAAAAGCTGGAAGAATCATGTTGAATAGGATTAATGAACTTTTGGAGAAAAATCAATCCTTTGCTTTCGAAACTACCCTTTCAACAAAGAGTTATACTGGCTTCGTTCGAAAAGCTCAAGAAAAAGGGTATGAGGTTGTACTGCTTTTTATGGCTTTAGATTCAATTGAACTAGCTAAAAAAAGAGTAAGTATTAGAGTACAAGAAGGCGGACATAACATTCCAACTGATGTAATAGAGAGAAGGTATACTAAGGGGTTGTTAAATTTATTTAATTTATACATTCCATTGGTAGATAAATGGATTCTTTTAAATAACTCTGGAGAAACATTTAACGTAATCGCAGAAGGTTCTCAAAAAGAACTAATTGTTAAAAGCCAAGAGGTTTGGGATGTGTTAAAAACAAAGTATTATGGGAATTAAAGAACAATTAAAAGACTTAGAGGGTAAATTAACAGAGGGTTTAGAAAAAGCCTACGTTAAGATGTTGGAGTTGAAAAAACAAAAAAATACTCCAGTGGTAATGTCTAAGAATGGTGAGATTGTTGAAGTAGATCCTAATACCATTATTCTTCCCAAAAAGTAATTGTTGTTCGCAAGTTTTAGAGCTGGTCAAAAACACCCCAAATCAATATTTAAAAACCATCCAAAACCAATTTTAAACTACTGATTTACAATATAATTAACTAATATAAACTCATTAAAAAATAATTTTTCACCCCTTTAGGTGTTTTGATACGGTATACAATTCTTTTAAATTTATATACAATTTCCTTTTTTTGAGGTTTAAAGTGTTTGATTTACAGGTTACAGTGTTAAAAAAGCGTTTTAGTAAATTTTTGATGGTAAACCGAAACTTAATACATTTAACTGCGTAAATGCTATTTTGAGAAATAACTAGATGAAAAATTTGAAAAAACATTCTGCAATAACAGTCCTTACAAGCCATATATGTATATATATATATATATAAACTCGCGCTCTAGCAAGTTTTTTCTCACTTTTTTTATTGGTTTTTTTCTTCAGTTTTCAGTCTTTTCACAAGTAAGAACTGTAATAAAAGATGATGCCTATTTGGTATTAAACACCGCTGCAACTACCGATTCGATTTTTGTAGTATTGGCTAATGGTAATACTAATGCTTTAGCTACCTCAGGAACTGGAGGAAATATTATCACGAAAAAAGAAAAAAACCAAATCAAATGGAACGTTGGTGAAGTTAGTACAGGAATATACACAATTCCTTTTACTACGCCTATAACAACAACCAATACATCCAAAACTAAAATCGCTGCTAGTGTAGAAATTACAAGTGCAGGTACAGGAAGTGGGAACATTAAATTTTCTAGTTATACCGATAATGATGCAACCAATAATTCAACCACTTCGGATTACAAACCATCTGATGTAACTAGCTTCCTTAATTCTAGTTCGGCAGACAACTCTGCCAATGTAGTAAACCGTTTTTGGATTATAGATGCTAACGGATATACCGACAAACCAGATGTTACCCTATCCTTTACTTATGACCAAGAAGAGGTAGATGCCACAGGAAACTCTTTAAGTGAAGCCAATATTTTCCCACAAAGATGGAACTCAACAGCATCCGAATGGAGCGATGTAACTCTATCGGGAGATTTAGATATTACTGTTAATACCCTTTCAAATGTTTCGGTTTCAAAAGCTAACTTCTTCCGTTCTTGGGCTTTGGTAAGCAGTGTAACTCCACTTCCTGT
>CAXRIN010000050.1:0-49466 GCA_964230605.1 Flavobacteriaceae bacterium | reverse complement strand
ACAGAAAATTTCAGTAATTTTATCTACCATAAGAAAAAGGTTTTTTGGTTTTAAATATTTGATATTCAGTAAATTAAATATAAGCCAAAAACCTTTTTTTATGAAATAACATTAGGGTTTTCTTACGTCGAACTCACGTTAATTATCTATTTGTAATTGAGTTCAAGAAACGTTAATGTTTTATAGAAAGTTTCAGAAAATCATATTGAACTATTGTTAATAAAAGGGCAAATGATGAAGTTTGAAACATACACCATGAAACATGGAGATACGGAATATACTATTCCTACTAAGTAATAACTAAATTATGGTTAACTAGAAGTGTCAGTCAGAGCCTGTCGAAGACTTGTTGCAAAGTGGGACAGCCCTTCGACAAGCTCTGGGTGACAACAACAAAAAACGCGAGTGGAAGACTCGCGTTTTTTGTTGTTGGTATGTTTTACTATTTAAATCTTATCAAATCCAGTATACTTTTGAAGTACTTCAGGAATTAATATGTTTCCTTCAGCGTCTTGATTGTTTTCAATTAAAGCAGCCATAATTCTTGGTAAAGCTAAAGCTGATCCATTTAATGTATGAGCAAGCTGAGGTTTTTCTTGTCCCTTTCTAAATCTTAACTTCAAACGGTTACTTTGATAAGTTTCGAAGTTAGAAACAGAGCTTACCTCTAACCATCTTTCTTGAGCAGCAGAGTAAACTTCGAAATCAAATGTTAAAGCAGATGTAAATCCTAAATCACCTCCACATAGTCTTAAGATTCTGAAAGGTAATTTCAATTGTCTAACTAACTCCTTAACATGGTCAACCATGTCGTTTAATACTTTATAACTGTCGTCTGGGTGAACCACCTGAACAATTTCTACCTTATCAAATTGATGTAATCTATTTAAACCTCTAACATCTTTACCGTATGATCCAGCTTCTCTTCTGAAACATGGTGTATATCCGCAGTTCTTTTTAGGAAGCTCGTCTTCATTTAAAATAACATCACGGTAAATGTTTGTAATAGGAACTTCAGCAGTAGGGATCAAATATAAATCGTCACCAGTAACGTGGTACATCTGACCTTCTTTATCAGGTAACTGACCAGTTCCTATTCCTGATGCTTCGTTAATTAATAATGGAGGAATTACTTCAGCGTAACCACCTTTATCTGCTTCATCTAAAAAGAAGTTAATTAACGCTCTTTGTAAACGAGCACCCTTTCCTTTGTAAACAGGAAATCCGGCACCAGTAATTTTAACTCCAGTTTCAAAATCAACTAAATCTTTTTCCTTTACAATATCCCAGTGAGGTTTTGCTCCTTCGTGAAGATTAGGAACAATTCCTTCCTTGTAAACTTCCTCGTTGTCTTCTTCAGAGTTTCCTGCTGGAACTGTAACATGCGGAACGTTAGGGATGTGGTATAATAAGGAATTGAATTTATCTTCGATATCATTTAATCCTTCTTCTAAAGATTTTTGTTCAGATTTAATTTCCTGAACTTTTGCTTTAGCTGCATTTGCTTCCTCGATTTTTCCATCCTTGAATAAACCTCCAATTTCTTTAGACATTTTATTCCCTTCAGCTCTTAGTTCTTCAACTTTAGTAATCGAAGCTCTTCTTTCAACATCAAGATCAATAATTTGCTGAACAAGAGATTCTGCATCTAAATTTCTCTTTTTTAGACCTTCAATTACTTGTTCTTTATTTTCAAGGATATGTTTAACCTGAAGCATAATTGTAAATTTTGGGCAAAAATAGTAAAAAGCAATCAGCTAAAGTCAATAGTACTGAGGTTATATCGTATGCTTTTTTAGTTTGAAAGACTGTATTAAAATTTGTGAGGTCTAAATTTGAAATTAAAAGGAAAGTCCAAACTTTTTTCTTAATTCATCAACTTTTGGATTCTTCTCAACGAGTTTTTTGTACTTGTCTTTCTCTGTGAAAACACCTTTTGGAGCTTTTGATTTATCAATCACTAAATCTAAATCCAATACTGTGTTTTTTAGTTGTTTTCTAAGGTAACCAAGTAAGTCGGCTTTTTTGTTATTGATGTCAGCTTCTTGAGCAGAATTGTAAATTGGTAATTCAATCCTCCAGTCATCTTTTAAAATAGGGTCGTTTGCGCTTAAAGTAGAGTATAAATCTAAGTCACGCATTTTAATAGAATATGCGAACTTTCTCCATTTGTCTACTAGTTCTTCTTGCGTGAAAGGTTCAGTCTTTACCTCAAGTTGAACTTCTTCTTGTTTGTCCTGATTAGGGTCAAGCAGGTTTTTAAGTGATAAGTTTCCGCTTGGTTGAACACGTTTTACAACATTGATTTTTCGTGTTGCAGGAATATTTCCCTCTTTGTCTAAACGTTCACGAATTGGAGTTTTTGCTTTAGGGGCAGGAGTTGAGGCTTTAACACTAGTTTGAGCTTTCCCCCATATTTCGGGTATTGGAAGAACTATTCTACGGGGCTTTTTTTTTTACCTTCCGCTAAATCTTCCGAGCAGAGCTGCATTAGCGTTACCTCAGTTAAGAGGCGCTTGTTTTTGGACGTCTTAAATTGAACATCGTAGTTACTCAATATTTCCAATCCAGCAATTAAGAAACCTAAATCACTTTCAGCGGATTGAGTTTTGTACTTTTCTTTAATGTTCTCTCCAACATCTAATAACTGAAGCGTGCTCTCATCCTTACTTACTAATAAATTACGGAAGTGAGAGGCTAAACCTCCCATAAAAAGATGATCTTCAAATCCTTTTTCAATTACCTGATTTAATAAAAGAAGTAAACCACTTAGGTCTTTCTTTTTAATTAAATCTGTTGTTTGGAAGTAGTAGTCGTAATCAAGGATATTTAAATTCTTAATTACATTATCGTAAGTCAATTGTCCACCGGAGAAAGAAATTAACTGATCGAAAATCGATAGCGCATCCCTTAATCCACCATCAGCCTTTTGACCTATAATGTGCAGTGCATCAGGTTCTGCTGTTACATTTTCTTTTGTTGCAATACCTTGAAGGTGTTGTGCAATATCTTCAGAAGTGATTCTGTTGAAATTGAAAATCTGACAACGAGAAAGAATAGTGGGTAAAACTTTATGCTTCTCGGTCGTAGCTAAAATGAAAACAGCGTGTTTAGGTGGTTCTTCTAATGTTTTAAGAAAAGCATTAAAAGCTGCCTGAGATAGCATGTGAACCTCATCAATTATGTAAGCTTTTTTAGTTCCAATAGTTGGAGCAATTCTTACCTGGTTGATTAAGTTTCTAATGTCATCAACAGAGTTATTTGATGCAGCATCTAATTCAAAAATGTTCAAGGAATTCCCTTCAGCAAATGAAGTACAGCTTTCACATTTATTACAAGCTTCACCAGAAGGTGTAATATCTGTGCAATTGATTGTTTTTGCTAAAATCCTAGCACAAGTTGTTTTACCAACTCCTCGAGGTCCGCAAAATAAAAATGCTTGAGCTACTTGATTAGATAAAATGGAATTTTTTAAAGTAGAAGTAATCGACGTTTGTCCAACAACAGTATCAAAACTGTCTGGACGATATTTCCTTGCCGATACTACGAAATTTTCCATGCTCCACAAATGTAGGGAAAAAGAGCTTTTTAGAAGGCTTAGAACAGGGTAATAAAGCAGAAAAGTTATTAAGAATTCGTGGAAAACTTAAGCTTTTGTTTTAGTTGATGACTTGCTAATAAGTCCACAGATCCTTAAGATCTCACAGATCTTGTTTTTGAAAATTTTACTACAGATCTGTGAGATCAATCAGATCCGTGGAAGAAAATAATCGTCATCATGTCAATTCAAATGGAAAATAGACTTCCTAATTTTCTATAAAAACTCGTAGTTTGAAAGGTTTCTTTTCGTTATTTTAGCGATCCAAATTTTTTATAAAATGAGCAATTACGACGTAGTAGTTATTGGATCGGGTCCTGGAGGATATGTGTCAGCAATCAGATGTGCACAGTTAGGGATGAAAACCGCAATCGTAGAAAAATATAATACACTTGGAGGAACTTGTTTAAATGTAGGATGTATTCCATCTAAAGCATTATTAGATTCTTCGGAGCATTATCATAACGCTTCTCATGCATTTAAAGAGCACGGGATTGAGTTAAAAGACTTGAAAGTGAATTTCAAGCAAATGATCGAAAGAAAGAGAGGTGTTGTTGAGCAAACTTGCGCAGGGATTGATTTCTTAATGAAGAAAAACAAAATCGATGTACACAACGGTTTTGGTTCATTTAAAGATAAAAACACAGTTGTGGTTACTCCAGAGAAAGGAGACGCAGTTGAGTTGAAAACTAAAAACGTAATTATTGCTACAGGTTCTAAGCCATCTTCTTTCCCATTCATCAAATTGGATAAGAAGAGGGTAATTACTTCAACTGAAGCTTTAGAGTTGAAGGAAGTTCCAAAACACTTAATTGTTGTTGGAGGAGGAGTAATCGGATTAGAATTAGGATCTGTTTATGCAAGATTAGGTTCTAAAGTTTCTGTTGTTGAGTACATGGATGGAATTATCCCAACTATGGACAAAGCTTTAGGTAAGGAATTACAGAAAAACTTGAAGAAGGAGTTAGGTTTTGAGTTCTACTTAGGTCATAAAGTGACGGAAGTTAAAGGAACTGCTAAGCAAGCGACTTTAAAAGCTGAAAACAAGAAAGGTGAGTTAGTTGAGTTAAAAGCTGATTACGCTTTAATCTCTGTTGGCCGTCGTCCTTACACTGATAAATTAGGTATAGAAAACGCTGGTGTTAAAGTTGATGAAAGAGGTAGAGTTGATGTTGACGGAAACTTACAGACTAACGTTCCTGGAATTTATGCTATTGGAGATGTAGTTAAAGGAACAATGTTAGCACACAAAGCTGAAGAGGAAGGAGTTTTTGTAGCTGAATTATTAGCTGGTCAGAAACCTCATATGGATCATAACTTAATACCAGGTGTTGTTTACACTTGGCCAGAAGTAGCTGCTGTTGGTAAAACTGAAGAAGAATTAAAAGCTGCTGGTGCTAAATACAAATCAGGTATGTTCCCATTCAAAGCTTCTGGTAGAGCTAGAGCAAGTATGGATGAGAAATACGGATTCGTTAAGATTTTATCTGACGAAGAAACTGATGAAGTATTAGGTGTTCATATGATTGGGCCAAGATGTGCTGATTTAATTATTGAAGCAGTTGTTGCAATGGAATACAGAGCTACAGCAGAGGATATTTCAAGAATTTGTCACCCACACCCAACATTCACTGAGGCAGTTAAAGAAGCTGCATTGGATGCGACGGGGAAAAGAGCATTACATATCTAAAAAAAGAGCCCCGAAAGGGGCTTTTTTATTGGTTTAAAGTTCAAAGTTTAAAGTTCAAAGTGGACACACTTGTAAACTCAAACGTTCTTTGAACTTTGAACTAGGAACTTTGAACTTCAATATCATGAAAACAGCTATTCTTCTAATAAATCTAGGAACACCTGATGCTCCTGATACTGCACCTGTAAGAAAATACTTAAAGGAGTTTTTAGGTGATGGAAGAGTTATTGATATTAATCCAGTTGGAAGGTATTTCCTTGTGAATGGAATTATTGCACCAACCAGAGCACCTAAGTCTGCAAGAGAATATAAAAAGGTATGGACTGAGAATGGTTCACCTCTTAAAATTTACTTGCATGAGTTAGTAGATAAACTTCAGGCCAAATATGGTGATGATGTTGATGTTTATGGTGCTATGCGATATCAAAATCCGGGATTACCGGAGGTAATGGCTGAGATTGAAAAAAAGGCTTATGCGCAGTTAATCGTAATGCCATTATATGCTCAATATGCTTCATCAACTACTGGGTCAACAGCACAAAGAGTGATGGAAATTATGAGTAAGTGGGAGGTTATTCCTTCTGTTAACTTCATTAACAACTTTGTAATGGAGGAAGCTTACACAGATGCAGTTGCAAAAACGGCTGAAGGATTTGATTTTAACGATTACGATAAAGTAGTTTTTAGTTACCATGGTGTGCCAGTTAGGCATATTGTTAAAACATGTAAAGTTCCTGGTTGTCAAGAAAATGGTTGTATATCAGAATATAATAATACACGAATGTATTGTTATAGATCTGCGTGTTATGAAACAACTAGAAGAATTGTAAAAAAGCTAGGTATTCCCGATGATAAATGGATTCAAGTTTTTCAAAGTAGATTAGGAAGAGATCCTTGGTTACAGCCATACGCAGAGGAAACTGTAATTAACCTTGGTAAAGAAGGGAAAAAGAAGCTGTTATTTTTCTCGCCAGCTTTTGTTGCCGATTGTTTAGAAACAACTGTTGAGATAGGTGAAGAATATCAAGAAGTTTTTGAAGAGCACGGAGGGGAGAAAATTCAATTAGTTCCATCTTTGAATAGCAATGATTACTGGGTTGAGGCGGTTAAGGAGATCGTTGATAAAAACAGATTGTACAAATACTTGGAGACTTTAAGTTTTAATATTAACGATGCCCCTCTATTTAAGGAGCGATTATTACTATTAACACGCGACTACAATTACGCTTCAATACTTGATTCGAATAATTACCAAAACACACCCTATAAAGAATACGATTTATTAGCTGGATTTGGAGCTAAGTCTATTATTTTGTCCAACAGATTTTCAGAATTAGAGGCATTATCCAAAAAAGGATGCTGGCTTTTTGGTTTTTTGAGTTATGACTTGAAAAACGAATTAGAGGATTTGAAAAGTGAAAACCATGATGGTTTAGACTTTCCTGATTTGTGTTTTTTTGAGCCTGAAATTCTGGTTGAGGTTCAAAAGGATGAGGTTCGAATCTCCGGGAATGATGCTGAAAATTTTAAAAAATCAATTTTTGAAGTTGATGTCCGTTTTGATTCAGTAAGAGAGGTTCAAATTCAATCCAGAATATCAAAAGAGAAATACATCAAAAACATCCTTCAATTATTATCTCATATTCAGTTGGGAGATATTTTTGAAGTCAATTTTTGTCAGGAATTTTATGCTGAAAACACAGTTGTTAATCCTGAAGCTGTTTACAATGTTTTAAATGTTAAATCTCCAGTTCCTTTTGGATCTTTCTTGAAAATTGGAGATAAATATTGTTTAGGAGCAAGTCCTGAGAGGTTTATCAAAAAGGTGGCTTCTAAAGTGATTTCTCAGCCTATAAAAGGAACTGTGAAAAGAGCTTCTTCTGAAGAAGGAGATGAGGCGGTTAAAAGAAAGTTGGTTAATAGCGATAAGGAAAAGTCCGAAAATGTCATGATTGTAGACTTGGTTAGAAACGATTTAAGCAAGTTTGCAAAAGATGGTTCGGTTCAAGTTGAAGAACTATTTGGAATTTATACCTTTCCCCAGGTTCATCAAATGATTAGTACGATTGTTTGTGAAGTAGAAGACAATTTATCACCAATTGACATTATTAAAAATACTTTTCCAATGGGAAGTATGACTGGAGCGCCAAAGGTGAGGGCAATGAAGTTGATTGAAGAATATGAATCAACTAGACGTGGTCTGTATAGCGGGGCAATTGGTTACATTAAACCAAATGGCGATTTTGATTTTAATGTAGTTATTCGCAGTATTCTTTATAATGCCTCTAACCAATACCTCTCTTTTATGGTGGGTGGAGCAATTACCAGTAAATCTAACCCTCAAGATGAGTATGAAGAGTCTCTTTTGAAAGCTAAAGCTATATTTGAGGTGCTTTCCTAAAAGAAATGAGATCACCGCGTCATTCTTCCTCGTGATGACGCTATTCTTATTACATTTGTTTTAAATCACACGTCATTGCGAGGAGGTAGGACGTGGCAATCTCTTTTCTTTAATGTTAGAAAAAGTAAAACAATTCATTTCATCTGAATTATTAATAGATTCATCCGACAAAGTTCTTGTTGCAGTTAGTGGTGGACGAGATTCTATAGTGTTATTAATGTTGCTTAACAACTTGAAATATAAAATTGAAGTCGCGCATTGTAACTATCAACTTAGAGGCGAAGAATCCGATTTAGATGAAGCTTTTGTGAAAGAAATCAGTGAAAAACTGGAAATTCCATTTCACTCCAAAAGATTTGATACTACACAATTAGCGAAACAAGAAGGTGTTAGTATTCAAATGAAAGCTCGAGATTTAAGGTATGAATGGTTTGCAGAGTTGAGCGAATCTAGGGGTTTAAATAAAATTGCAACAGCCCATCATTTGGATGATCAGTTGGAAACGATTTTAATTAATCTTACTAGAGGAACTGGGTTAAAAGGTTTAAGGGGAATGAAGGCTATGCGTGATAACATTATCAGACCAATGCTTTGTGTTTCTAGAGATGAAATCAACGAATTTATCTATTCAAACCATATACCCTTTAGAGAAGATAGTAGTAATGCTTCTGGCAAATATTTCCGAAATAAAATTCGTCATCAAGTTATACCGGTATTAAAGGAAATTAATCCATCAGTTTTTGATGCTGTAAATAATTCAGTTAAGCGTTTAAAAGCTGTGGAAGACAATTGGGACGAACATTATGAATCTTGGAAATCAAATTTGAAGCTAGAAAACAATATTAGGTTAATACCATACACAAGTAACAATAAAACTGAATTAAGCTTTGTACAGCAGTTATTAAGGTCAAAAGGATTTACCTACCCAGATATTGAATCTATTTTATCTTCTGACACCAAAGGAAGAAAGTTTTACGGGAAAAATAAGTGGGAGTTAGTTAGTGCAGCCGAAGGTTATGAGGTGTATGAAAATCACGCGACTCATAAGAACGAATATTATTTAGATGATAAATTACCTATTGATTTGAAATTGGAGGTTTTGCAAGCTCCAGTTGAAATTAAACCCTCAGGTAATGTTGCATATATTAATGCAGATAAAGTTCAAGGAAAACTTAGAATTAGGAAGTGGAGAGAAGGTGATTGGTTTATACCTTTCGGAATGAACGGGAAGCAAAAAATAAGCGACTATTTTATAAATAATAAGTTTAGTTTAAAAGATAAGGAAGATACATGGCTGTTATGCGATGCGGAAAAGGTTGTTTGGATCATTGGACATCGTTCAGACAATCGTTATCGTGTAGATTCAGGAACGAGAAATATTTATGTTATTAAGTCAATGGACCATAGTCTATAGTCAATAGATTATTTTTACCTTACTATGGTCTATGGTCTAGTTAAATTTATTTATGGATTTTGAAGAAAAACAATATTTAGGTTACAACAAGTTCAATTTATTCATTAGGTTGTTTATTGCGCTTGGTGCTTTTGTAAGTTATTTTGTTTCAGACTCAAAGGATGAAACTTCAAATCTTTTTTTAATAATCGGGTTAGCAATATTGGTGATTAGTGTTTTATCATTTTTTGTGCTTCATTTAAAAACTCAGGTTAGAGGAGATATCGTTGAGCTTGATGGTTTTTGGACCACTAGAAAGGTGAAAATTGATTTGAAAAATATTGTGAAATCTGAAGTAGTAAAGTATAGTAAGATACTCTTTAATCGACCTGTTTATAATTTACATATTAGAGGGAAAGTTAAGTTTTTTACACATGGGAACTATGCTGTAGAATTAACGGATAAAGATGGTTTAAGATATCGTGTTGGCTCTCAGAGATTTGAAGAGTTAAATAGAATCATCCAAGAAAAAATTGTAAATTAAAGGGAACGAATTGTATTTTTAAACCGTAAAGAATTCAAATTTTCTGAAATATGGCTCAAACAAGTACTAAACCAGTTGAAATACCAAAGGAAGATATAGCGAAGATTAGCTTTGGGGAGAATGATGTTTTAACAGTTAAAGAAGATGTTTTTCAGAGGAAAATAGATTTAAATAGAGCTTCAGCACTGGGTGCTCAAAGTAAATCAAATATTAAAATTTACTTTCAGGATGCAGAGGGTGTGAAATACAAAGTTGTAGCCACTGTTTGGGCAGCAACTGAAAGAAACGTTTCGTTAAAGGGAGAGATTTTAATCCCGTTAAAGTCTATTTATAAAGTAGGATTCTTTTAATCGAAACTATAGATTCAAATACAAACACTAAAAATATTAAAAAGGCCGCCTATTTGTACTTATTCTTAGGCGGCCTTTTTGTTGCGTTTTTGGTGGTTTGTAATTTGATAGCCAACAAATTCGTTACAATTCAAACTATTTTTCGAGACGAGCCATTTGTCGTTTCAGCAGGAATTCTTCCTTATCCAGTAACTTTTTTAATTACAGATTTGCTTTCTGAGTTCTATGGTCGAAAACGAACAGCTCTGGTAGTTTTTACAGGATTTATAGCCTCTCTTTTGATTATTATTGTTTTAAAACTTGGTGGAGTTTTTCCTGCAATTGATGGAAGTCCCGTTTCAGATGCGACTTATGATGTTGTCTTTGGAAATTCTTGGCGTGTAATTGGGGCTAGTATGACAGCTTATCTTATGGCTCAATTAGTAGATGTGCAGTTGTATGAGTTTTGGAAGAGATTTACCAAAGGGAGATTTTTGTGGATTAGGAATAATGGGTCAACCATATTTTCTCAGTTGGTTGATACGATTTTAGTAGTTTTTGTTTTGTTTGTAGGAGTTAAGTCTGTTTCAGAAATTTCTTCAATGATATATGATGGTTGGCTTTTTAAAGTGATTTGCGCTTTAATTGACACACCAATTATTTATGTTTCTGTATTTTTGATACGCAAGTATTTCAAACTCAAACCAGGAGAGGAAGTTCAGTTTTAAGCTATTTTAACTTTCTAGCCAATAACTTTTAAGGAGTTTGATTGTTCAATGGATGTTATGAAGAAATTTTTAGTCTTTTTATTAGTTTCATTTTCCTTTGCTCTTAACGCCCAGTTTGGAGATTTAGCAACAGTAAAGGTTGATGTCGAGTCAGACAAGGAGAATGTATACAATGTTAAGTTTCAACTTGATTTAAAAGAAGGCGCTTACACTTATCTTGCAAGCGATGACATAATGGCGCCTCCAGGTTTTGAAGTAGTTTTAGATTCTTCAGTTGATTTTATTTCTATTTCAGATTGGGAATATCCGAAAGGGAAAACAGGTTATTCAGAAGAATTGGAAGCTGAATACAAATATTTTGATGGTGACATTTTTGTGATTTCAAAAGCCATTAAATCTACTTCCGAAAATTTCACAGTATCAGGAAAATATTACGGACAAGTATGTGAAAAAGGAAAATGTGTTCCATCACCACCTAATTCTAATTTCAAAGTAGTAGTAGGAAACGGAAGTAGCCAAACTAAAACGACTTCAACAAAAACATTAAATTCAACTGACGTTTTGGATGATAATACATGTGGTTACGATTTTTCAAAAGAAGAGAATAAATTAAAAACATTTGAGGGGAAAACACTAGAGTCAAAAGGTAATTCCTCATTTTGGGAAACATTTATTTTAGCTTTTCTTTTTGGATTAGGAGCCATCTTAACACCATGTGTTTTTCCAATGATACCAATGACAGTTTCCTTCTTCTTAAAGGGGAAAGGAGGGAAATCAAAAGGAAGGATGACGGCTGTTATTTTTGGGATTTCCATAATTGTAATTTACTGTTTAATAGGGAGTATAATATCTGCCGTTTTTGGTCCTGAAGCAGCTAGTCTTATGGCTACACATTGGCTGCCAAACTTGTTGTTTTTTGCGGTATTTATATTCTTTGCAGCTTCATTTTTAGGAATGTTTGAAATTACATTACCAAGTAAATGGAGTAACGCCTCTGATCAAAAAGCAGATAAAGGTGGCATAGGTGGCGCGATTTTTATGGCGATTACATTATCGCTGGTTTCATTCTCATGTACCGGTCCAATTATAGGAACAGTTTTGGTTGAATCTTTTAAAGTAGGTGGTATTGAACCTTTAATTGGAATGTTAGGTTTTAGTTCTGCCTTTGCGTTACCCTTTACGCTTTTTGCTTTCTTCCCATCTTGGTTGAAATCATTACCAAAATCAGGAGGGTGGTTAAATTCTGTGAAGGTTGTTTTTGGATTTTTGGAATTGGCTTTAGCGTTAAAGTTTTTAAGTGTTGCAGATTTAACTGGACATTGGGGAATATTAGATAGGGATGTTTACATCGCTTTATGGATAGTCATATTTACACTTCTAGGATTCTACTTGTTAGGTAAGTTAAAATTCGCACATGATTCCGATTTACCTTATATAAAGGTTCCACGATTAATATTGGCAATCGGAGTTTTCTCTTTTGTGGTATACTTATTGCCAGGTATGTGGGGAGCACCACTTAGAGGTTTAAGTGGTTATTTACCTCCTATGACGACAATGGACTATAATTTTAATGCAAATTCTTCTGGTACTTCTAATGAGATATGCGGTGAGGCTTCTTATTCATCTGATTTGCATTTGCCACTTGGATTAAAAGGATATTATGATTGGGAAGAGGGAATGTGTTGCGCAAAGGAACAAGGAAAGCCAGTGTTTATTGATTTTACAGGTCATGCGTGTACAAACTGTAGAGAAATTGAAAATTTAGTTTGGGCCGATCCAGAAATTTTAGATTTCTTGAAAAAAGAGTTTGTTATTATTTCATTGTTTACTGATGATAGAACTATTAAACTTAAAAAGCCATACACAGCTGTTTTTGATGGTGAAACTAAAATTGAATATGTTGGGGGTAAGGCTTATGATATTCAAAAAACATGGTTTAATAAAGTGGCTCAGCCTTATTACGTTACAATGGGACATGATAAAGAGTTACTAGAATTACCGATTGATTATGCGGTCGCAAAGAATAAAGCTGATTTCTTGAAGTTTTTGAAATCATCATTGAAGAATTACAAAAAGAATAACCCATGAAAAATATAATTTCAATTTTCCTTTTGATGATTGCTTTTGTCTCTAAAGGGCAGGGAGATTTGGATCCTGTTAAAATATCTTCTTCATCAAAAATTAGTGGAAATACTTTAACTGTTGAAATCACATTTAAAGTTCAGGATGATTGGATGGTTTATGATTCACTAGCAGGTGAAGTAGGGCCTATTCCGTTATCGGTTAGTCATGAAGGAGTTGTAGGAGGAGAATTGATATCTGTTAAAAAGCCTGGTTTAAAACACAAATTCGATGACATTTTTGAGGTTGATTTGTGGTATTTCACAAAAGAGGCATCTTATGAATTTATGTATACGTTAGCCGACGTCGGAAGTGGTGCATCCGGAAATATTTCTTTGGAATACATGAGTTGTAATTTGACCTCAGGTGTTTGTTTACCTCCAAAAGTTGAGGAGGTAAATATCTCGAATTAGCATTTTGTAGTGGCCTATGAGAATAGGCCATAATTTATAATGTCAAGTCTTGTTTCCTTATGATTTGGAATAGATTATTTTATAATGTTACTTGTTATGGCCTATTCTCATAGGCCACTACAGTAGTGATTTAGAAATGACAAATAAGACTAAAGTAATGATTCAACATTTTGAGGTGGTCTTCCCAAAACAGCTTTGTCTCCTTTAACTACAATTGGTCTTTCGATAAGTTTTGGATTTTGAATCATGACTTCAATCCATTTGTCTTCTGAAAAGTTTTTTCCTTTAAAGTTCTCTTTAAAAATAGCTTCTCCTTTTCTTAAAAGCTTTTCAGCGGGGATTCCCAGTTTACCTAATAAATCCTTTAATTCAGTAGCTGTTGGAATATCTTCCAAATACTTTACGATTTCAACTTTAACACCTGCTTCTTCAATAATTTGAAGCGTTTCTCTACTCTTTCTACAACGTGGGTTATGGTATATTTTCATTTTTTAGTCTATTGTCCATAGACGATAGTCCATGGAGTAATTGCTATGGTCCATGGTCTATCGACTATGGACTATTAATTTACTTTCCTGATTTTCCAAATGACATTAAATAAGCTTTAATAAAAGGCATTAAAGCTCCATCCATAACCGGCCCTACATTTCCTGTCTCGTGACCAGTTCTTACATCTTTGATTAATTTGTAAGGGTGGAAAACATAGTTCCTAATTTGAGATCCCCACTCAATGTTCATTTTCGAGCCTTCAATTTCATCAACTTTTTTCTGACGTTCTCTCATCTCTAATTCATAAAGTTGAGATTTTAAAAGCTGCATAGCCTTTTCTTTGTTAGCTAATTGAGAACGAGATTCTGTGTTTCTGATAATTATTCCTGAAGGTTTGTGTGTTAAACGAACTCCAGTTTCAACTTTGTTTACGTTTTGTCCACCAGCACCTCCTGAACGGAAGGTATCCCATTCAATATCTGATGGAGGAATAACAATCTCGATTGTATCATCAATTACTGGATATGCATAAACAGAAGCGAATGAAGTATGGCGTTTATTTGCAGAGTCAAAAGGAGATAATCTGACTAAACGATGCACACCATTTTCTCCTTTCAAATAACCATAAGCGAATTCACCTTCAAATTCAAGTGTACATGATTTTATCCCCGCTGTTTCCCCATCAGTTAATTCTACCTCACGAACTTTGAACCCATTTTTTTCACCCCACATAATATACATTCTCATCAACATTGAAGCCCAGTCTTGAGATTCTGTTCCTCCAGCACCCGAGTTAATTTCAACGATACAGTTTAGGGCATCCTCTTTTTCCCCAAGCATATTCTTTAACTCTAAATTTTCTAAAAGTTCAACGGCATTGGCTTCTGCCTCTTCAACTTCGTCTTGAGTAGCTTCTTCCATTTCAAGAAACTCCCTTAATACATTCACATCGTCAAAGGCTGCTTTAACAGTTTCGTATTCTTCAATCCAAGCTTTTTTGCTTTTGATTTCTTTTAAAATGATTTCAGCTTTTTTAGGGTCATCCCAAAATTCAGGCGCCTGAGTTTTTTCTTCTTCATTTTGGATTTCAATAGCTTTCTTATCTAATTCCAAATACCCCTTCAACGCTTCAAGTCGTTTTACCAACTCTTTAAGTTGTTCAGCTGTTACCATTAGTTTATTTTTGTGAGACTATTAATCTGTGTGGATGCACAAAAATACTTAATCCGTTTTAGTTGTAATGGCGAAATTGATAAAAACTAAACCAGAGGATCTACTGAATTTACAGAGTGGTGATTTTGCGCACTTCGTTGCCGACGGTATAGCTGTGAATGATGTAAAAACTTTTGAGCCTCGTCATCAAATCAATAACATCCATAAAACGGTTAATGTTCGTCAGGTTAGAATTGTTTTAAATGCTATTTTCTCAACCTTAATTTTTGGGGCTGCTATTTACACAAGTTTTTATCCTTTAAGCTTGCTTTTGTTTTTAGCACTTTACGATTTGAGAAGTGTTAAAAGAATTGATTTACCAATTAACAAGAGTGATTTTATCCCTTACAAGAATATTGAGGAAGTAAAAATGATTAAGGGTAGACTTGGTTTTAATTACGCACACATAATTATTGTGGATGATAATGGGAACAGATCACTTAAAAAGTTAAAATTATACGATAGTCAGTCGGGATGGGATAGAGCAGTTGTGCTATTTAATCGAATTGGGAAATTAAATCTTAAATCCAAAGAAGTAAAAGATTTATCGGGTTTAAAAAGAATTACAGTTGGAAATGGAGTAGAGTACGCGGTTGATGGTGACCAACTATTATTATTGGAAAATGGCAAGTACAATGATGAAAGAGTTGACCCTTTTCTTTATTTCCGTTTTGTTGCTTTGGTTGGAGTAATAGGAACTTTTGGAGCTGCAGTTGCCAAAACTGTAAGTATTATCCAGAATTATCAATATGAAGTGATTGATTATTTGGTTGTCATTTTTTTCTTGTTAATTACTTATGTTCCTTTGCAATTTGTAAGAAAAACTAATCCTACAGTTCTTAAAAAGTCAGCTATAAAAAGTTATCAAGTCACTAAAAAAGATTTTGTAATTAAGGTTGCTGGATGGAAAGGGTTTACACTGGTAATTAAACACAATTTGAAGTTCTTTTCAAAAGAAGGAATTGAAGATTTGAAACAATTTATTGAATCATGATTATTTACAGTATTACAACAGCTTTAGAGGAATCGATTGAGGAGAAATGGGTGGAATTCATGAAGAATGATCACATTCCTTTAATCATGAAAACAGGATTGTTTAAGGATTTTCGATTTGTAAGAGTAATTCCAGGTCAGGGCGTTGATATTTCGTATAATTTACAATTACGTTGCTCAGGACATCCAGAGTTGAATCAATACAGAGGAATGCATGAAAAAATGTTGGAATCTATTATTCAAAAACATTTCGAAGGTAAGTATGCATCCTTCCAAAGTGTGTTAGAACACGTAGCTGAAGGAAACGATTAATGAAAGACGTTCGTGCAAAAAAACATCTCGGTCAGCATTTTCTCACTGATGAATCTATAGCTCAGCAAATAGGAGAAACACTTATTCATTCCAGTGAATACAAAGGAATTTTAGAAGTTGGTCCTGGAATGGGGGTGATGACTAAATATACCAGAGCCAAGTATCCTGATCATGATTTCAGATTAATTGAATTGGATCAAGAAAGTGTTGCGTACTTAGGTGTTAATTATCCTTTAATTAAAGTTTACAATGAGGATTTCTTGAAGCTTGATTTTACAAAAATATTTGATCATGAATTCGCTGTAATTGGTAATTACCCTTATAATATTTCTTCGCAAATTGTTTTCAAGGTAATTGATAATCGTCATTTAATTCCAGAGATGAGTGGAATGTTTCAAAAGGAAGTGGCAGAGCGTATTTGTGAAAAACCTGGAACCAAAGCCTATGGGGTAATAAGTGTTCTAACGCAAGCTTTTTATGATGCAGAATATCTTTTCACTGTTCCTGAGAATGTGTTTAATCCGCCTCCAAAAGTGAAAAGTGGTGTTTTGCGATTAGTGAGAAAGGATAATCCTATTGAATGCGATCATAAAAAATTCAAGCACATTGTTAAAACGGCTTTCAATCAAAGACGTAAGATGCTTAGAAAGAGTTTAAAGCCTTTGTTTGATCAGGAAATACTCTCTGAAGAAATCTTTACAAAACGACCAGAGCAATTATCGGTTGAAGATTTTGTAATGCTTACGAATAAGCTGGTTTAAATTGTAACTAAACATAAGTTTTATCGTTATTCTTACCACTATTATAGTGTTAAGAATCAATGCCCTACTCCAAGTTTAAAGTTTTTGATGAAATGTTTGAAGGTGTTCAAGTGATTGGATACAACTTTGAATATTTATATGTTAATGATGCTGTCGCTGAGCATGCGAAGACCTCAAAGGATAAGTTAGTAGGTAAAAAAATGCAGGAAGCTTTTCCTGGAATTGAACAAACAGAAGTTTACCGATTAATAGGCGAATGTTTGAATGGAGGGGTAGTTAAAGAGCTCATCAATGAGTTTGTCCATAATGATGGAGATACAGGTTATTATCAATTTCGATTCAGTAAAATTGAAGAAGGAGTTTTAATTCAATCGATTGATATTACAGATATTAAAAGAGCGGAAGTTTTACTTCAAAATCATGCTCAAGAATTAGAGGAAAAGGTTGGTGAAAGAGTTGCTGAAATTAATCAGAAATCATTGAAAAACAAAAACAAAAATTAGCATTATTCAATGAGAAATTAGAGGAGTTTTGTTATTTGGTAGCACATGATTTAAAAGCTCCATTAAGGAAGATTAAATTACTTATTGGTTTCATTGAGGATGATCATGAATTACCTGATGGAGCATTAAATGATTTTGATCGTATCAAAACAGCTTCACTTCAAATGTCGAAATTGATTGATGATATTTTGGAGTATTCAAAAGTGGACAAAGTAGAGCTTGCTGTAGTTGATTTTCCTCTTGAAGAAGCTATTGATAAGATGATTAGCCGTTATCAAGAAGAAAACGTTTCGGTTATAAAGAAGGGTAGCTTCCCAAATATAAATGCCGATATCATTAGGTTTATTGAAATATTAGAGAACATCGTAACCAATGGTTTGAAATATAACCAATCATCTAAAAAAGTAATTGAATTTGAATACTTGTCTGAACAAAAATCTCTTGCAGTAAGAGATAATGGAATTGGAATCAGAAAGGAGGATTTCGATAAAGTTTTTCAGCCATTTAAGAGATTACACTCTAATGACGAATATGAAGGGACGGGAGCTGGTATGGCTATTGTTAAAAGGCTTCTTGAGCGACAGCATTCAGGTATTAAAATCGAATCTGAAGTAGGAAAGGGCTCGGTGTTTTATATAGATCTTAAAAACCTTGTAATTTAGGTTTGCATTTTTTGCAAAACCATTTTAGTTTCTTTCGAAAATCATTTTTAAATCTTTGGTTATGCTTTGTTCCTTTGAGGAAGGAAAAAATTATTGCTTTTATTATTCGTCACTTTCACAAACATCGTTTTTGCCAATAAAGATGTATACGTATTAATTTGGGGAAGTACCCAAACTAAAACAGGAGCGGGACATTCTTCTTTGGCTTTTAAAGATTCTTTAGGATTTCATTATTTTTCTCATTACCCAACTTCAGCAGGAGGATCTCTGGATACAACACTTGCTAGTTATGATGAATTGACAAGTATTGATTCATTACTGAATATTCAATTAGCACAACCACAACTAGTTTTGACATTTAACGTGACCGATTTAGAGTTTGAAAGCATGAAATTGGTTGCGGAAAAGAAAATTAAAAAAGCTTGGACTTTATTTGGCTTGAATTGTTCCGATTTTGTGAAACAAGTTTTTAGAAAAACAGATTACGACGTCGGTTATGCTTTTTTCATCAGTACTCCTTATGAAATGGTTTGGGATATTCGCGATCATAATATCAATGCATTTCAAAAAGGGAAAATCAAAACTGTTCGCGGTCTTTTGTACGGGTATCTCACAAAACAACCCAGGACAGTTCCATACACTATAAAAACTTTCTTTTTGGGAAAGAAGCATTAAAATAAACTCAATTGTTGAGCGTCTGGAAGAAGTTTAAAAGATTGACGATGGTATTTCGTAGCACCATGCTTTGCAATCGCAGCTCTGTGTGGTTTAGTTGGGTAGCCTTTATTTTGTTTCCAGTCAAAATGCGGGTGCTCTTCATGAATTCTTTCCATGTATTCATCCCTGTATATTTTCGCTAAAATAGAGGCGGCTGCAATTGCTTTATACTTACCATCACCTTTAATTACACATTCATGAGGAATGTCTTCTGTAGGTTTAAATTTATTTCCATCAACCAAAATGTATTCTGGTCGAGTATCAAGGGCTAAAACCGCTTTTTGCATTCCTAAAATTGAGGCATTCAAAATATTTATTTCATCAATTTTTTCAGGTGAAATTTCAATCACTTTATATGCAATTGCTTTTTCCTCAATGAAATCTCTTAATTCTTTTCGTTTCTTTTCAGATAGTTTTTTAGAGTCGTCTAATTCCGGCGCTTTTAAATTCTTTGGTAAAATTACAGCGGCTGCGAAAACAGGCCCTGCTAAACAGCCTCTTCCGGCTTCATCACATCCAGCTTCAATTAAATCTTTATGCTTGTAATTTTTTAAACTCATTATCAAGTATTAATTGTCTTTTGAATACTTTCCCAAAGTAATTCCGCTGATTTGTCCCAGCTAAATTCCTTTAATCTTTCTCTTCCTTTTTCTATAAGTTGAGTTCTAAGGCTATTATCTGACGCTAATTTTTTCATGCCTTCCGTAATTTCCTCTACGGAATATGGGTCAGCGTAAATCGCAGCGTCCCCACCAACTTCAGGAAGAGAAGTGATGTTACTGGTTAAAATAGGAGTTTCGCATTTCATCGCTTCCACAAGTGGAATTCCAAATCCTTCGAAATAAGGAATATAAGTAAGTGCTAAAGCTCCAGAAAGCCAAGTGTTTAAATCTTCATCAGATAGTCTTCCCGTTAAAATCACATCTTCTTTACAAGTTAAAGAATTGACTAGCGCTTTAATTTCTTCAGATTTGAACAAAAAATCTCCTCCAATAACCAATTTTACAGCATTATTTGTCTCTGCTTTAAAGAATTCGAATCCTTTTAAAAGATTCAAAATATTTTTTCGAGGATGTAACGAGCCAATGTAAAAGAAGTATTCTATGCCTTTTGTTAGCAATTCAATTTGCTCCTTTTGAGCAGGATGGAATGTATCTTTAGCTCCATTAAAAACTACATCAATTTTGTTTTCGGGAATCTTGTAGGTTTTGCAAATATCTTGTTTAGAGTACTCAGATACTGTTGCAATACGTTTTGATTTTTGCGCAAATTTCGGACTGTATTTATTGTAGAATTTCGCCCATGCTTTTGGAAGATCTTGCGGACGATGAGCAAATCCGATGTCATGCATTACCGTTAGCATTTTCACATCTGTAGTTAAAGATGTTATGGCATCAGGACTAACAAATACATCGGGTTGTATTTTCTTTAATAGTCTTTTCAAACTGAAGTTGTACCAAATTCTCACTAATAGGGGATGCTTGGCGGGAGGTTGTAAAACATGAGTTTTTACGTTGTCTCCAAAAACAAATTCAGGGTCAACTGGATAATTAAAAATAAAATGGAACTCATAATCAGGGTGCCATTCGACTAATCGTTTAAAAATTTCCGCGGTGAAATTTCCAATCCCTTCAAGTTTACCAGACACTAAAATTCGGGTGTTAACCGCGATTACCTTCTTCATTTTAGTAATTTAGACTCAAAATTAACGTTTACAAACCAAAGTTTGAAGAAGTCCTTCCTATTTAACCTAATCATCCTGTTTACGCTCAACATTTTTGTTAAGCCGTTTTGGTTGTTCTTGGATATGCAAGTCCAAGTTGAGGTTGGTGATAAATATGGTTTGTATGCCGCCTTATTGAATTTGGCAGCAGTGTTGAATATTGGTTTGGATCTTGGTCTGAATAATTATAACAACCGAAAACTTGCTATTAATAATAATAGGTTCAGTGAGTATTTTCGAAATATTTCCATTGCTCGTATTGGTTTAGCTTTAGCTTATACTGTTGTTTTATTTTTAGTTGGCGTTGTTTTAGGTTATGATTCCGAGAGTTTGAAGCTGTTGCTATTACTGGGGTTCAGTCAAATACTTCTTTCTTCTCTTCTTTATATAAGGTCCAATTTTACTGCATTTGGAAAATATAAACTAGATAGTGTGTTTTCTGTTTTGGATAGACTTCTAATGATAGGGGGAGTTTATTATCTCTTTGCTCATCAAGGGGAGGGAATGGTGAATATTACCAACTTTATTTATGTTCAGCTAGTAGGATATTGGATTAGTTTTTTAATGGCCCTAATTGCTCTTTTTATAATTGCTCAACCTGTTTGGCCGCGTTATAATAAGCGATTCACCAAGGTTCTTTTAAAGAAAAGTGCGCCTTATGCTTTGATTGTAATTTTAATGGCAGCTTATAATTATTCTGATTCCATAATGATTGAACGAATTTTGCCTGATGGTGAAGCGCAAAATGCAATTTATGCACAAAGTTTTAGGATTTTGATGGCACTAAATAACTACGCTTATCTGTTTGCAGTTCTATTACTTCCTATGTTTTCAAAAATGATTGCAAACAAGAAAAGTGTCCAAGAATTAATTGCAACATCATCTAGTTTGTTGATTTATGGAGTTTCGGTAATTGCGATTTTATTTGTGTTTTATGGTCATGATGTTATTGCTGTTTGTTACGGAGAGTTTCCTGAGGGTGCTGGTTTTATGCAAAGACTTTCACTGATTGATTCTATTCAAAATGCTACTCAAGTATCGGAATCAACCCGAGTTTTCAAACTTTTAATTCTTGGGATTATTCCAATGAGTATTAATTATTGTTTTGGGACATTGATTACTGCTTCTGGGAATATGAAAGTGCTCAATAAAATTGCATCGGTATCACTTTTGTTGAACGTGGTTTTGAATTTCATTTTAATACCGGAATTCGGTGCCTATGGGGCAGCAATGGCCAGTTTAATAACCCAAACAGCTAGTGGAGTTGGACAAGTTATTTTTGCAGTTAAATTGTTTAACATTTTAGTTAACATTAAAGGGATATTAAGATTTGTTTTCGGTTTAATGATAATTGGAGGCGCTTTGGTTTACTTAGATGAATTAGAAGTAATTACAAGGTGGTTTACAATTTTGGCGCTTTGTATTCTTGGTTTGCTTGCTTCCGTTAATTTGAAAGGTGTATTAAAAATGGCCAAAGGCCTTAATTCCTAAGGAAAGAAATCCGTTTATTTTTACTACTTTTAGGGCCTAAATTTTTAGAATGGTCAAAGAAAATAACACGTTAGATGAGGCTTATTTCGATTCCTCAAACCTGTATGTTTTTCTATACAAATACAAATTTCCCTTAGTAGCTATTTTTATTTTGAGTTTGGTGATTAGCGCCATTGTCTCTTTAAATATTCAAGAGAAATACAAATCTGTGGCTGTTATTTATCCTTCCAACACCAGTTCAGTTGCAAAAGCTTTAATTAGTACAAGGTTTGGTGGTAAAGCCGATATCATGGAATTTGGAGAAGAAGAGAAGTCTGAGCAATTATTGGAAATTTTGAACTCCGATAAGGTTAAATCTAAAATCATTGAAGAGTTCAATTTGATGGCTCACTATGATATCAATCCAGAAGAAACAGAGACGCCTAATTACGATTTGCATGAAATGTTTGATGAAAACATTTCTTTTAAGCAAAATAAAAATATGGCTGTTGAAATAGTTGTATTGGATCATTCTCCAGATACAGCTGCATTGATAGCTAAGTCGATTATGAGGATTTTGGATGAAACGTTCAACTCAATCCAAAAAGAAAGGGCGGTTCAAGGTTACGAGGTTGTAAAAAAAGCATATTTTAACCTGTCTAGTGATATTAAAAGAATGGAAGATTCTTTGGCTTTCATCATGAGTAAAGGTGTTTTGGACATCAAATCTCAATCTGAAGTTTACGGAGATGCTTATGCTCAAGCTGTTGCTACTGGAAATACTAAAGCAGAAGCAGCCCTTCAAGAAAAATTAAATTTACTATCTAAATATGGAGCAGCCCTTATCGGTTTAACTGAGGGTATTGAAAATGAACGTTTAAGATTATCAGAGTTAAAAGCCAAATATGAAGAAGCAAAAGTTGATGCCGAATCTAGTATTCAAAACTTCTTTGTGGTTACCAGTCCTTTTGCGGCTGAGAAAAAAAGCTACCCTATCAGATGGTTAATTGTTGCTGTGAGTGTTTTTGGAGCATTATTAACCGGAATAATTTCAATTTTCTTTTTTGAGCAAGCTCAAAAAGTTAAAGCCCAATTATAAGATATTTTACCATGAAACAGTATTTTGAAAACGATGAAATTTTGGGAGTTTTATGGAGGTGGAAAAAACCACTTTTCATAATCTTTATTGTCTCTTTACTTGGTTCGGCGTTATTTTCATCGCCAGTATTTATTAAACCCAAGTTTAAATCTTTTGCAAGGGTTTATCCAACCAACCTTAAAACTTATTCTGAAGAATCTCCATCTGAACAAATGATTCAAATGTTAGAGTCTGATGGAATTCGTGATCAGGTATGTAAAGATTTTCAGTTGGATACGCTTTATGATATTGAGAAGGATGACCCGCATTATAGAGATTTACTGTACAAGGAGTATTCTGATCACGTGAAGTTTACTAAAACCAAATTCGAATCGGTTGAGATTGAGGTTTTAAGTACTAATCCAGGTGTTGCTTACGATATGGTAAAATCCATCATTGATTTATATAATGTTGAGGTGAAAAGACTTCAAGATGAAAAGTTAGTGGAAGCGGCTAATACTGTTAAGGAGATGTTAGATAAAAAGAAATCCGAAATGGATGATTTAGAGGCGAAGCTTTATGTTTTAAGAAGAGAATTTGGAATTTTAGATTATGGAAGTCAAGTAAAAAACCTTTCCAAAGAATACTATAAGTTATTGGCAAGAGGTCATGTTGATCCTAACAGATTAAAAAAGGTTAAGGAAGAGTTGGATAATCTAAAGGCAAAAGGGGTGGAGTATGAAAATCTTTCTGGTAGATTATGGAGCGCAAGAGATTCATACAACAATTTCAAGCTGCAGTATGAAGGTCATGTTAAAGAGTTAAACAGAAAAAAAGAATACGCTGTTAACATTGTAAATCCTTACAAAGCAGATAAAAAAACTTACCCTGTAAGATGGTTAATTGTTGTGGTATCTGTTGCGATTTCAATGGCCGCTGCTTTAGGTATTATTTCTTTTATCGACAGATTTGATCGTAAAAATCTTGCTTAAAATTGCTAGAGTCTTCTAAAAAAATATGGTTCTATATCATTAGTCTATTTTTTATTGCGACTAATGGTGTGCTGCTATATCATGAGCATTTTGAGCTACTAGGTTTCCCTGTGTTAATCCTTTTGGCTTACCTAGCTATTTTTAAACTCGATATACTTTATTACATAGTAATGTTTTTGGTGCCTTTATCTGTTAACTTGGATGAAATAGGTGTCGATTTAGGAGTAGGTATGGCGTTACCAACAGAGCCTTTGATTGTTGGGATGATGCTCATTTTTATATTAAAACTGTTCTTTGATGGAGGTTTTGATAAGGAGATCATTAAACATCCCATTACTAAGTTCATTATTATTCATATTGCTTGGATTGCTTTAACAAGTATTACTAGTTCAAATCCAGTTATTTCAATTAAGTTTTTGTTGAGTAGAATTTGGTTTGTAAGTGTGTTCTTTTTTATCGCTTCTCAAGTTTTGAAAAATCAAGAAAGTCAACGAAAAATGGTGTGGCTATACATAATAGGTTTTTTACCTGTCTTGATTTACACTTTTAAAGAGCATGCGATTAGAAATTTTGATCAAGCAAGTGCCAACTGGGTAATGAATCCATTTTTTAATGATCACACTTCCTATGGAGCCTGTTTGGCAATGGTTTTTCCTTTTCTACTCTGGCAAAGTTTCTCACCTCGTGTAACAGGAGCAAAGAGATTGATTGTATGGACCATTTCTTTGGTTTTCTTAACAGCTTTGATACTTTCATATACAAGAGCTGCATGGGTGAGTTTAGTAGGTGCTTTTGGAATTTTCTTTATTCTGAGATTTAGAATAAAATCATGGGTGGTAATTACTGCGGGTTTAACCGTTTTTGTATTTCTTTTTACGGCTATGGATTCCATTTTAATGAACATGGAACGAAATAAGCAGGATTCTTCTTCTAACTTAACTGAACATGTTGAGTCAATATCAAATGTAAGTTCTGATGCCTCTAACTTAGAAAGAATTAACCGATGGAAATCTGCATGGGAGATGTTCCAAGAAAAACCAGTTTTTGGTTTCGGACCAGGGACTTATGCTTTTGAGTATGCTCCATATCAACAGAGTAAAGACAAAACAATAATTAGTACGAATGCCGGAGACGGGGGGAATGCCCACAGTGAATATTTAGGACCTTTGTCCGAGCAAGGAATTCTAGGAACAATATTTATGCTAGGAATTGTTTTAAGCGTTTCAATTGCTGGAGTAAGGGTATATAAAAGTAATTTGTCTAAAGAGTCCAGAATGATAGGTTTATCAGTCTTTTTAGGACTAATCACCTATTATTTACACGGGATTCTAAATAACTTCCTTGATACCGATAAGGCTTCTGCTTTATTTTGGGGATTCTCCGTTATTATCCTAATTCTTGATGTTCAAGGCAAGAAGGTAGATGCTTTAGTCGCTGAAGAAAAACAATAATACAGATTACTTCATTTTCAATTTGAACTTGTCCTACCGCACTTGTTGCGGTATCTGATGTTTATAGCTTAATTCTGGTTTTTGAAGATGCCGCAACAAGTGCGGCATGACAACTTGGATATTTACAATCCTAAATCAATCGTGATTATCCCTTCGTTGAACGTGCTTGATGGGGCGTATTTAATACTTTTAGCTTGTTGTAAAGCAACACCAATTAAACACTCATCTAATGTTGTACCTCCTCTATCAACTGCTGAGATTACATTTCCTTGACGATCAATTTTAATGTACACTTTAACCTTTCCTGTTTTATTACAGTTGTGAACCATTTTTTTGATATCTACAGCAGCTCTTCCATCAATATTGTACCTACCGCCGCCAATACCTCCCGAACCAGAGTTATTGGTTCCTTTTCCATCTGTTGTTCCTTGAGTTCCTTTTTTGTCTCCATCGCCTGAATTACCTTCATTATTAGGTCCATTCTTACTGCTTCCCGACCCTAAGTTTTTAAGCCAGTCTGAAACTTCAGGTTCTTTTTTCTCTTCTTTAGTTTCTGTTGGACTTTCTTTTGGATTGTTTTTAATAGTAGTTTCCTTAGGCTTTTTAGTGTGGTCTTTAACGGGTGTGCTTTCCAAGTTTACTTCACTTTGCTCATCTGTAATTAATTCTTCTTCCTGAGAAGCAGATGCTGCTGATTCTTGGTTTGCTTTTGGACCGTCATTTTTATCTGAAACAGTTTCAGAAGTGTTTTCATTCACATTATCACCTCCAGCATCTTCAATACCTTCAACGGCCCATTCAACCTCCATTCCTCCGGGTTTAGGGTCGATTACTTCAAAACCAAAAAGACAGAATAAGGTTAAGATTACTGCATGAACAGAAATCGTAACAATCAAACCTTTTCTTTTTCTCTTTTTAGCGTCTTGCGATTCCATTTAATCTTGCTTTGGTTGTGTGGCAATTACAACCTTTCGGTATCCTAGTTTTTTAATGTCGGCAAATAAAGCAACGCCTTTTTCTAGAGGAATATTTCCATCTGCAGCTAATTTAATAGCAGGCTGATTGTCACCGGGAGTCAATCTGGCTTTTAATTCAGCTAATAATCCATCGTAAGTCATTTCTGTTTTATCTAGAAAGTACTTTTGATCTACATTTATTGATACTGTTATTTTTGGATTAGTACTATCTGGACCAGCTCCAGCTTTAGGAAGGTCAACCGCAACTCCAGGAGGAGTAACAAATGTAGAAAGTACGATAAAGAAGATCAACAACAGGAATACGATATCCGTCATACTAGACATGTTAAATGTTGCATCTACTTTTTTTCTTGCTCTTGTCTTCATTTTACTTCGCTGGTTCGTTTAGTAAATCCAAAAACTCAAGTGATGAATCTTCCATTTTGTGAACGACCTTGTCTACTTTAGCAACTAATAAGTTATATCCTAAATAAGCGATAATACCAACAACTAAACCAGCTACAGTTGTAGTCATGGCGTACATAATACCTTCTGACAAATCTCCTATTTGAATTCCTGATTCTTCCGCTCCTTCGGACATTTTGTGGAAAGTATTCATCATTCCTAATACAGTACCTAAGAATCCAATCATTGGTGCTGCACCTGATATTGTTGCTAAAATTGAAAGGTTTTTCTCCATGTTTGAAATTTCCAAATTGGCAACATTTTCAATTGAAGTACTGATGTCTTTTAAAGGGCGTCCTAGTCTTAAAATTCCTTTGTTCAACATTCTTGCAACCGGCGTATTTGAACTAGCACAAAGTTCTTTGGCTTCATTAATCTTTCCTTCCGAAACGTTATTTTTTAAGGTTTTCATGAAAGAAGGATCAATTTTACTTGCCTTTTGAATTGCATTGTATCGTTCAACCCAAATGTAAACTGCAATAACCGACAATACGAAAAGTGGGACCATAATAGGCCATGAGTCGATAATCAAGTCGATGATTAAAATACCGTCCGAAGTAGCTTCAGCAGTATTTTCTAATCCCGGAGTCATTTCGGAAACTGAAGTGTTTCCTGCTTCTCCTGTAATATTTAAATTATTCTGTAGTTTAAAAAGATCTCCAAACATAGCTTACAGTTAGTGAATTTTCAACGGTGTTGAATTAAAGTTTATTGTAACAACATGAAATTAGAACAACCATTGAACATTTGGCAAAAAAAAAGGATGTTCTTTTGAACATCCTCTTTTTAAATAAATATCTCTTTGGATTATGCAATTACAAGGATGTAAGTTGCCGCACCTGCTAAATAACCAGCAATAGCTAATAAGCTGATTTTCTTTAGGTACCAAACGAAATCAATTTTTTCTAATCCCATAACTGCAACACCAGCCGCAGATCCAATGATTAAACAAGAACCTCCTGTTCCAGCACAGAATGCTAAGAATTCCCAGAAAGAACCGTTAGCAAGGAAATCTGATGATACTGTTCCTGCAGCAACAGCTTCAGGAGTAGCAATATCATACATACCTTGAGCGGCAGCAACTAATGGAACGTTATCAACGATAGACGACAAGAATCCAATTGCCATATTAATAGCATAGTTATTTTGAAGAGTTTCGTCTAACCAAACAGCCATTGCTTTTAAGTGTCCAACTTCTTGTAATGCAGATACCGCAAGTAAAATCCCTAAGAAAAATAATACTGAAGAAGTATCAATTTTCTTTAAAACAGAGATTACAGACAAGTGGTATTTGTGATCGTAATCTTTTTTCTTGTGCATTAACTCGGTAGTTGCCCATAAACAACCTAATGAAAGCATCATACCCATAAATGGAGGTAGCCCTGTAACTGTTTTGAAAATTGGAACAAATAATAAACCTCCAACTCCCATTATTAAAAGAGCAATTTTCTCACCTTTATTTGTTTCAAATTTATGTCCTTCACCTCTACTCGTAGAAGGTCTGTCAGCTTCACCTTTCATTGTGAAAGTTAAAATCAATAAAGGCACTAATAAAGCAATAAATGATGGTAAGATTAATGATGGAATTGCAATTACAACCGAATCAGGTAGTTGACCTTTCATCCATAACATTGTTGTAGTAACGTCTCCAATTACCGACCAAGCTCCTCCTGCGTTAGCAGCAATAACTACCATACCTGCAAATAACCATCTTGTTTGTTTATCACCAACAAGTTTTCTAAGTAATGAAATCATTACGATAGCAGTTGTAAGGTTATCTAACAAAGCAGAGAAGAAGAATGAAAGAATTGCTATAATCCACAATAATTTCACTTTACTTTTAGTAGTGATTTTGTCGGTGATTAGAGTAAATCCTTGGTGCTCATCAACTGTTTCAACAATTGTCATTGCTCCCATTAAGAAGAATAAAATCCCACCAATTTCATAAATGTGGTGAATTAAACCTCCGCCTCCAGCAGCACCGTGTTCTAGGATGTGGTGCACAGCATCATGAACATTTGTACCCTCTGGGTAAGGTTGTTCACCTAAGTAAAAAGCATACAATGCCCAACATACCATTCCAGTGAAAAGCGCAGTTGGCGCCTTGTCAATGTGAATATTGTGTTCCAAGGCAATCATAAGATAACCAACGATGAACACAACTACCATCAAAATTTCCATAGTGAATTAATTTTTGTTCCCGCTTTGCGGTGATTTTAGTTTTGAATGGCGCAAATTTAACATTTCAAGGCGATTAGTGGAAATTAAATGTCTTGTTTTTTGTTTTGCATTGATTGTTTGATTTTTTCTGGACGCAGAGTTCGCCAAGAAGACGCAAAGTAAAAAGAGGAAAATCTCCGAGTCCTCTGCGACTCCTCTCCGAACTCTGCGTCCAGAAAAAAATATGGAGATTGTAAAAGGAAATATTCAGAGAAAAGGATCAAAACAAACTCCAAACGGTTATCTTTGGCGGGTGAAAAAAGAAGCCCTTTCCGTACTTAAATCAGTTTTTGGATATGATGATTTTCGTCCGCATCAGTGGGAGATTATCGATGCTGTACTTCAAAAAAAAGATGTTATGGCTTTAATGCCAACAGGAGGAGGGAAGTCACTTTGTTTTCAAATTCCCGCTTTAATGGAAGAAGGTGTTGCAATTGTAGTGTCTCCATTAATCGCTTTGATGAAAGATCAAGTAGAAGGATTGGTAGGAAATGGAGTTTCTGCAGATTTTATTAATTCATCTCAATCACCTTCTGAACAAGAGTTGGTGATGCATGCTTTGGAAGCTGGAAAGATTAAATTGTTGTATGTTTCACCAGAAAAATTAATTTCTGATCACTTTTTGTCCTTTCTACAAACTTTAAAAATTAGTCTGGTTGCCATTGATGAAGCTCACTGTATTTCTGCTTGGGGTCATGACTTCAGACCAGAATATGCGCAGTTAGGTTTACTTCGTCACCGATTTGAAGGCGTTCCATTTATCGCTTTAACTGCAACTGCGGATAAACTAACCAGAAAGGACATCACTTCTCAGTTAGCATTAAACAATCCTGAAGTTTTTATTTCCTCATTTGACAGACCCAATTTGAGTTTATCTGTTTTACCTGGAAAGAAAAGATTTGAAGTAATTGTTGATTTTTTACTCAAACGTCAAAATGAATCTGGGATCATATATTGCTTAAGCAGGAAAAGCACTGAGAATTTAGCTGCCAAATTAAAAGCTCAAGGATTCTCTGCAGTATGTTATCATGCCGGAATGAATTCCGATGAACGACAAAAAGCACAAGAGGATTTCATTAATGATGAAGTTAAAATTGTTTGTGCTACAGTAGCATTTGGGATGGGAATTGATAAATCGAATGTTCGTTTTGTTATTCATTATAATCTCCCTAAAAACATCGAAGGTTATTATCAAGAAATCGGAAGAGCAGGTAGAGATGGATTGGACTCTGACACACTTTTGTTTTACAGTTACGCCGATGTAGTGCAGCTAAATCAATTTATTGAACAATCGGGACAGAAGGAATTTCAGGCGGCAAAACTTCGCCGAATGCAGGACTTTACCGAAGCAAGAATCTGCCGAAGAAAAATCTTGCTAGCATATTTCGGTGAAATTGTACATAAAGATTGTGGTAACTGCGACGTTTGTAAAAATCCTCCAAAATTATTTGATGGAACAGTTATTACTCAAATGGCTTTAAGTGCCATTGTGCGAGTGAATGAACAGGAGCCAGTTGGCGTAATCATTGAGATATTAAAAGGAAGTTCTCGCCCAGAGATTTACCAAAAATCCTATCATGAACTCAAAACTTTTGGTGTAGGTAACAAATACACTTTTAAAGATTGGCAAAATTTCATGCTTCAATTGTTGAGTTTAGGTTATTTTGAAGTGGCTTATGACGATCACAATAAATTAAGATTAACCGAGCTAGGAAAAGAAGTCCTTTTTAAAGGGCGAAAAGTAGATTTGGTGGATACACAAGAAATGGAAAAACAATTTGAAGAATCCAAATCTATTACTAAACCGCAAGAACTTACACCTAACGAGGAATTATTTGAGATTTTAAGAGAGTTAAGAACTCGATTAGCCAGAGAAGAGGGGCGTCCGCCGTATTTGATTTTTAATGATGCCACCTTAAAATCTATGTCTGCCCGAAAACCAACATCGCCTGCTGAAATGCTTAATGTAAGTGGTGTAGGAGAGCATAAATATGAAAAGTATGGCGACGATTTTTTGAATTTAATCATCGATTTCACGAATAAAAACAAAAAGAAAAAAGGGGATTCTTTTAAAGAAACTTTGGTTATGCTTGAGCGAGGAATGAGTGTTGCCGAAATTTCGGACGAACGTAATTTAAAAGAAACCACCATCTATTCACATATCGCCCAATTATTTAAAATTGGCAAACTTAATGATGTGTCAAAGTTTGTCCCCTTCCATGAATACAAACAAGTAGAGGAATACTTAAACAACAATCCCAAAGAAGATAAACTAAAACCCATTTTTGATGCCTTAAATGGCGAGGTAGATTATGGGAAGATTAGATTAGTTGTTGAGCATTTGAGACGTTAAATCACAAGTCAGTTCAAATTTATTCAGAACAATTAATAACTAAAATCCTTTTTCTGTCGTATGCCAATGTGATTGCCTTTGCAATTAGTAAATCCTTAAGTATAAATGAAACTTTTAAACACATTAATTCTTTGCTTTTTATCAGCAACAGGACTTTATTCTCAAATCGGTATTGGAACAACATCTCCAACTGTACCTCTTGATATTGAAGCTGCTGATGCTGCAATTGATATTAATAACACCGCGGCCGATCCCCTAATCCATTTTCAATTATCAGGCGTAACTAATTTTACGATTGGAACAGATTTAACCGATAGTAAATTTAAAATAGGAACCACTGCTCTTGAAACCGGAACAGCGGTAACGGTTCAATCAACTGGTGAAGTTGGAATAGGTACAACATCACCAACTGCAATGTTTGAAGTTGATGGTTCCGTAATTTTTAATGAAAGTAATGCTGCTGTTGATTTTAGAGTGGAGGGAGATACAGATCCGGGATTATTTTTTGTTGATGGAAGTGCGGATATGGTCGGGATTTCAACTCAAACTCCAGGAGCAACTCTCGATGTGGCAGGTTCTGCCCAGTTTAATAAAGGTGGAGATGCTGTTGATTTTAAGATTGAAGGCGATACGGATGAGGAATTATTTTTTGTTGATGGTAGTGCTGATATGATAGGTGTAAGTACTAACACTCCAGCCGCAACATTAGATGTAGAAGGAACCTTTATTTTATTAAATGGAACTTCAATTAACGAATTAAGTACTGATGGAACATTAGCCGGTAACAGTGATGATGCTGTTCCAACTGAACAAGCAGTAAAAACTTATGTTGATGGTTTAATCCCCTCTTTAACAAAAACTATAACTATAGAATCGCCTACTAATACTGATTATTTCCCATTATTTAGAACTGATGTTGCCATAACTATTGTTGAAGCTATTGGAATGTTAAACGCCGTAGGTGATGTGGATGTACGGTTGTATTGGGATACTGATTTTGCAGAAACTGCACCTACCGCAGTTGGTACAACCACAACTTTATCTACGACAGCAGAGGCGACCGTTAATATCGGATCAGACGCTACTATTCCTGCTGATAGTTGGATTTTCATAGATATTCCAGAATCAACTACACCTCAAACAGTTACTGTGAGTGTAAGATATACTGAGGATTAATTAAAGTACTTTGTTATTATGGTGATAAAAAGTTTAAACGCTAAGCTATTTTCTTTGCTGATCTTAATAGCCTCTCATTTTCAAATAAAAGCAGCCGTTACAACAGGTAATCAAACCTTTGATTCCTTTAACCCTAATGCAACGAGTTATACAATATCTGATCATAATCAGAATACTGGTTCAGATAGGTATTTAGTTGTTGTACTTTGTTTTTCATCTTTAGGAACTTGGGGAGGTACTGTAAGTGGGGTGACTTGGAATGGAGTGAGTATGACTCAACTTCAGCAAGCCACGTATGGTATTAACTCGGGGAAATTAGCCATTTTTGAGCTTGAGGATCCTGCGACGGGAACTAACGATTTGGTGATTAGTTTTGGAAGTACTTTTCAAGGTGCTGTTTCCTCTTCTATTTTTTCATTCACTGGCGCTCAGTCAGGAGGGAATTCAGAAATAAATAATGGGGATCCAACTCCTACCGAACCAACATTTACAATTTCCGATCAATCGGTTGTTCTTGGAATTAGCGCTAGTAACTTTGGAACAACCACTATAGAGCTGCCTCAGGGAACTTCAAGATCTTTACTAAACGGAGGTTCTGAATCTTGTTATCCTGGAAGTTGTTCAGTTGCATTGTCACCAGCTTTGTCATCAGGGACATCAACATATGAGTCGAATACAGGAGGAGGAAGTGCTTCTTTGGCTTTAGTTGAAATTCAAGAAGCTGCAGCAGCTCCAGCTTCAAGACGAGTCATGATAACTAATTAGATAGTTTAGATTAAAAGCCGAAAATGTGTCAACTTATTTGAGGACGGGACAATATTATAAACAAAAAGGGAAGCATTTGCTTCCCCTTTTTGTTTCTTAACTCGAATTTCCTTAGAACGGTAAATCGTCGTCATCACCACCATCAATAGCCGCTGCTGGAGGGATATCCGCTGCCATTGGAGTCGGAGCAGAATCTGCTGCTTCAATTCTCCATGCGTCTAGTGAGTTAAAATATCTTACTTCTCCTTGTGGAGATGTCCATTCTCTTCCTCTAATATTAAAGTTTACTGTAACCTCACTTCCAACTTGGAAACCATCTAGTAAATCACATCTGTCTTGCGTTGCTTGAAATTGAATGTGTTGTGGGTACTGAGATGACTCATCTGTTAATACAAATTCTCTTACCGAAAACTTGTCGGAAACTTGTCTAGTTTCTTTAACCTCTTTTAATCTTCCTTTTAGTTGAAACATAATTATTAAACTCTAAATTAATTGAGCAGCAAAACTAGGGCAGAACAAGAGTAAAATCCATATTAGCTAGCTAAAACTTATTAACTATTTAAGCTTTTATTCAACATTGAGATAAAATTGGAAAAAATTCATTTTTTGTTTCCATATTGATTAAAAAGCCATATCTTTGCAATCCAATTTTTTGAAAGAAGCGGGTGTGGTGAAATTGGTAGACACGCTAGACTTAGGATCTAGTGCTTCACGGCATGGGGGTTCGAGTCCCTTCACCCGCACTTTTTCTCTACCGAATTCACTCCCCAACAAAATTTTTTAAAATGAACATTACACAAGAAAACGTAGATGCGTTAAACGCTATTCTTAAGGTTGAAATTGAAGAGAAGGATTATGCGGACAAGGTAAACCAATTTTTAAAGAAGCAACAAAAAACTGCTGCTATGCAAGGTTTCCGTCCAGGAAAAGTTCCTTTTGGTCTAATCAAAAAAATGTACGGAGTTAATGCGAAAGTTGAAGAGATTCAAAACGTGATTAACGAAGCTATTTTTAACTACATTGAGGAGCAAAAATTAGATGTTCTTGGTCAACCTCTTCCAAAAGAAGATGATCAAATTATTGATTGGAATACTCAAACTAACTTCACTTTCCAATATGAGTTAGGTTTATCACCAGAGTTTGATGTGAAATTAACTGCTAAGAAGAAATTTACTTCTTACGACATCCAACCTGATGATAACTTAATTGATAAGTACGTTGAGGAAATCACAATGAGATACGGTACTGTTGGTACTGGTGATGAAGTTGAAGAAAAAGATATTGTTGTAGCTGATATTGCTGAGCTTGATGGAAAAGAAATCAAAGAAGGTGGTATTGCTAAATTGGCAAATGTTTCTGTAGAAAGAGTTACTGATAAATTCAAGAAGAAATTATTAGGATTAAAACCTGATGCAGAATTAAAAGTTAAGATTGCTGATGTTTATGGTCCTGGTGCTGATGCAGCATCTTTGATGGGTGTTTCTGAAGAAGAAATTGAAGCTGCTGGTAAAGATTACCAATTTAAAGTTGTTTCAATTTCAAGAATGGTTGCAGCTGAATTAAACCAAGATTTATTCGATAAAGTTTATGGTGCTGGTACAGTTTCTTCGGTTGAAGAATTTAGAAAGAAATTAGCTGAAGAAGCTAAAGGAATGTTAGATGGTCAAGGGAAAAACAAATTAAGAAATGATATTGTTGAGTACTTATTAGATACAGTTAAATTTGATTTGCCTGACACTTTCTTAAAGAAATTCATCCAAGCTACTGCAAAAGAGCCAGTTTCTATGGAGCAAATTGAAGCTGATTATGATAACCATAGCTCAACTTTCAGATGGCAGTTAATTGAGAATAAATTAATTCAAGAAAACGAAATCAAAGTTGAAGAGGCTGAAGTAATGCAAAAAGCAAAAGATATGATTGCTGCTAACTTTAAGCAATTCGGACAAGAAGTTCCTGCTGCAGAGTTAGAAAATTATGCAGCTACAGTTTTAGCTAAACAAGAAGAAAGACAAAGAATGTATAATGAGTTATACTCAGATAAGATTTTAGACTTAGTTACGGAGAAGTGCAAGTTAGAACCAAAGGAGGTTACTTATGATGAGTTTGTTAAGTTGGCATCAAGTAATTAATGCTATTAACTGACAAATTTTAATTTCTTTTCATAGAATTTTTTAGAGATGCGACAATTTTGTCGCATCTTTAGTTTGTACCAAATGGTAAGTTCAAAGTGCAAAGATGAAAGTTGTAAGAAACCTAATCTACTTTGAGCTTTGAAACTTAAACTTTAAACTCAAAAATATTATGTTCGACGCGGGAAAAGAATTTAAAAAATTCGCTGTAAAAGATAGAGGGATTTCAAGTATGCACATGGATACATATATTGAGTCTTCTATGACTCCTTACATTGTTGAGGAGCGTCAATTAAACGTTGCTCAAATGGACGTTTTCTCTAGGTTAATGATGGATAGAATTATTTTCTTAGGGACAGGAGTTAACGATCATATGGCTAACATTATTCAAGCTCAGTTATTGTTTTTAGAATCATTGGATGCAGACAAGGATATCCAAATATACTTGAACTCTCCAGGAGGTTCAGTTTATGCTGGTTTAGGTATTTATGATACGATGCAGTACATAAACCCAGATGTAGCAACAATTTGTACTGGTATGGCTGCATCAATGGGAGCTGTATTATTATGTGCTGGTGCTGCTGGTAAAAGAACTGCTTTACAACACTCGAGAGTAATGATTCACCAACCACTTGGAGGGGCTCAAGGTCAGGCTTCTGATATTGAAATTACAGCTAGAGAAATTCAAAAATTAAAGAAAGAGTTGTATACTATTATTGCTAATCATTCTGGTCAACCTTATGATAAGGTTTGGGAAGATTCAGACAGAGATTACTGGATGATTGCTGAAGAAGCAAAAGAATACGGTATGATTGATGAAGTTTTAGTAAAGAAAAAGTAAGCTAAAAGTATAATAACAGACAACCGCTCGGGCAATTTGCTCGGGCGGTTTTTGTATATTTACAGTTATGGATAAAAAGAATCAGGTAAAATGTTCCTTTTGTGGTAGAGAGAAGAAGGATACCAACGTTTTAATCGCTGGGATTGAGGGATATATCTGTGATAATTGTGTTACCCAAGCACAAGGAATTGTAAAGGAGGAAAGCTCGGCTAAAATCAATGCCAACTTAGATCATGAGTTAAAGTTGATGAAGCCCGTTGAGATAAAAAAACATTTGGATCAATATGTAATTGGTCAAGATAAAGCAAAGAAAGTTCTTTCGGTTGCTGTATATAATCACTACAAAAGATTAGCTCAGTCCACTAAAAAACTTGGGCCAGATGATGATGTAGAGATTGAAAAATCAAACATTCTTTTGGTTGGTGAAACTGGAACTGGAAAAACTTTGTTGGCAAGAACAATTGCTAAGATTTTAAATGTTCCTTTTTGTATTGCTGATGCCACTGTTTTGACTGAAGCTGGTTACGTTGGGGAAGATGTGGAGGCGATTCTTTCAAGATTGTTGCAAGCAGCTGATTATGATGTAGAGGCGACTCAAAGAGGAATTGTTTTTATTGACGAAATAGATAAAATTGCTCGTAAATCAGATAATCCTTCAATTTCAAGAGATGTTAGTGGGGAAGGAGTTCAGCAGGCAATGTTGAAGTTATTAGAAGGAAGTACAGTTGGTGTACCACCACAAGGAGGTAGAAAACATCCGGAACAGAAATTGGTTCAAATAGATACTAAGAATATTCTTTTTGTTTGTGGAGGTGCGTTTGATGGAATTCAAAAATTGATTGAAAAGAGAGTAAAGTCTCAATCATTAGGATTTCAAGCAAGTAAAACTTTTGCTGCCATTGACAAAACTGATTTATTACAATATGTTTCTCCTGAAGACATTAAGTCCTTTGGATTAATTCCTGAATTAATAGGTCGTTTACCTGTTTTTTCACATTTAAAACCGCTTGATAGAGCAGCTCTTAGAAGAATTTTAACTGAGCCTAAAAATGCTTTGGTAAAACAATATGTAAGGCTATTTGAGATTGATGGGATTAAGCTTGAATTTGACAAAGATGTTTTAGATTTTATTGTTGACAAAGCAGTTGAATACAAACTTGGAGCAAGAGGGTTGAGGTCAATTTGCGAAAGTATCATGATGGACGCAATGTTTGATTTGCCATCAAATTCAGAAAAAGAGCAAATATTTACTGTTACCAAAGCATACGCACAAGAGAAGATATCGGGAGATACGCTTAAAAACTTAAAAGTTGCTTAGTAAATACTAAATTCTAATTTTATTAAATTTGGACAATCAATACCAATACATGCAATCACTAATAGAGGGATTTATTCCACAGCTTGAAAATGCTTATAAGATAGGAGCTAACACAACTTTTAATATTTCTAACCAAAAAATTTCAAACGTTTTAATTTGTGGGTTAGGAGGTTCTGGAATTGGTGGTACTATTGTTGCGAAAGTTGCACAATTAGAAGCAAAGGTTCCCTTTTATGTTTGTAATGATTATCATATCCCTAGTTTCGTAAATGAGGAAACACTAGTTATCGCTAGTTCATATAGTGGAAACACAGAAGAAACTCTTACTGCTGTAAAAAAAGCCCAAGAAAATGGTGCTCAAATCGCTGCTGTAACGTCTGGTGGAGAATTGAAAGAAATTTGTGAGAAGAATAATTATAACCATATAGTTATTCCTGGTGGAAATCCTCCAAGAACATGTATTGGTTATTCCATGACTGAGCAAATTTTTATTTTGGTTAAATACGGGATTTTGCCTGAATCCTCTTTGGAAGATTTAAGAAGTGCTATTCAATTATTGAAGGATAATGATCTAGCTATGAGGGAAGAGGCTATGAGCCTAGCTAAAAATCTTTTCGGAAAACTTCCAATCATTTATGCAACAGATAAATTTGAGCCGGTAAGTATTCGTTTTCGTCAACAATTAAATGAAAACAGTAAAGAACTTTGTTGGCATCAAAAGTTTCCAGAGTTAAATCATAATGAAATTGTAGGTTGGGCATCAGGCAATGAAAATCTTTCTGTTGTTTTACTTAGAAATGATGATGATTATTACAGAACTCAAGAAAGAATGGAGTTCATGAAGAAAGTCATTACAGATAAAGGAGCTTCGGTTACTGAAGTTCATAGCAATGGTAATTCTTTCATTGAAAAAGCGCTTTATTTAATTTACTTAACGGATTGGACTTCTTTGTTTATAGCAGATTTAAAGAATATTGATCCTGTAGAAATTAGGGTTATCGACGCGCTTAAAGACCACTTAGCAACTATACAGTAGTGAACAAAAAAGTTAAGCTTATAAATAAGGGCTTGATTGATTACAAGGAATGTTGGGATTTCCAAACCCAACTATTTGATGGTATAATCCAAAAGAAAATTGCTATCAGAAAAGGTGAATCGGAAGATGAAATTACTGATAATTATTTCATCTTTTGTGAGCATCCGCATGTTTATACGTTAGGAAAAACTGGAGAAAAGAATAATCTTCTACTTAGTGAAGATTTATTAAAAGCCAAAGGTGCAACTTACTATCACATTAATCGAGGAGGTGATATTACCTATCACGGTCCCGGCCAAATTGTTGGTTATCCAATTTTAGATCTAGATAATTTTTTTACTGATATCAATAAGTATCTGCGATTATTAGAGGAGGCGATTATATTGACTTTGAAAGAATACGGAATTGAGTCTGGAAGAGTTGATGGGTTAACAGGTGTTTGGATAGAGGGCGATAACCCGATTAAAGCAAGGAAAATTTGTGCGATGGGTGTTAAGTTATCGCGTTGGGTTACCATGCATGGTTTTGCTTTGAATATAAATACCGATTTAGATTATTTTTCAAATATCGTCCCATGTGGAATTACGGATAAAGCAGTTACTTCTTTAGAGAAAGAATTAGGAGCACCTCAAAATATTGACGAGGTGCAATCTAAAATTCTTAGTCATTTACAAACTCTTTTCGGTTTCGAAATTAATTGATTTTTCAATTTTTATTCAAACATTATTTCCATTTCTACGCGTCTGTTTTTCTGACGGCCTTCAGGTGTTGAATTATCGGCGATAGGTTTGGTTTCTCCAAAGTACTTTAAAGATAAGTTTGAAGGATTAACTCCTTTTTCTACTAGATATTTTTTAGTTGCCTCAACTCTGTCTTTTGACAATATTAAATTGGCTTGAGCATCTCCCACATCATCTGTATGACCTTCAAGTTTTAATTTCCAAGTTTCTTTTTTAACCAACATTTCTGCTAAAGCATCAAGAGAAGGATAGGATTCTTCAAGGATAATTGATTCTCCTGTTTCAAAGTTTAAGTTTTTGAAAGCGAATTCAATAATTTCTTCATCCTCGTCTTCAAGAATAGGACATCCGCCATTTGCACTGTCACCAGGTGTTTTAGGACATTGGTCAAACTTATCAAGCACACCATCAAAATCTTGATCTTCTAATGGACAGCCTTTATTCGATTTAGGTCCATATTCGGTTGGGCATTTGTCTAATTTGTTTACTAATCCATCACCGTCATCATCTTTGTAAGGGCATCCATTGTTATCAATAGCTCCGATCACATCAATACAGCTATCCGCATAGTTGTATACACCATCTCCATCCGAGTCTGGACAACCTAGATGCGCTAAATCTCCAGGTAAATCAGGACATGCATCTAATCTATCAATAATACTATCTCCATCCGAATCGGGACATCCGTCAAAAATGGCTAATCCAATTTCATCAGGACATTTATCTATGGCATCTTTTAAACCATCTCCATCTTTATCCGGACACCCGTTTAAATCTTTAACTCCTGCAAGGAAAGGGCATTCATCTTGCATGTCAGGAACTTTGTCTCCATCAGTATCAGGACATCCTCTAAATTCTTCCAATCCTGCAATTTCAGGACATTTGTCCTGGGCGTCAGGAATGCTATCTCCATCAGAATCTGGACAACCTTTGAATGCCCATATTCCTGGAATCTCCGGACATTTATCTTTGGCGTCAGATACTCCGTCCTTATCAAAATCTTCTGGACGGAAATGTAACGAAGTGACTTTAACTCCAAAGTGTATGTTTCCGAAATAATTGTCTTCTTTCCATAAAAAAGTACCAATATCACGAGTACCTATTAAGAAAGGTCCAAACATTAGATTAAGTCCTAAATGAGAATTTCCAGTAGAAGTGACGGTGTAAGGAATATAGGCTCCCATCCATCGCCAATCCCATCTTGGAGTGATAGTGAATCTACTGTTATAATTTACGCTAAGTAATTTATCTCTTTTGAAAGAATGAAAATATGTAGCATTGACATAAAATCCTTTGTGAATATTGTAATCTGCTTGAGTGCTTAATGCGGTTGGTAAAGCCATTTGATAAGCTTTAACTGGATTAGATGATGTGAAGTTGTCGTTTATTGCCTCTTCAAAACCTCCTAGAGTTTTAAGGGAATAATCAAGAATGTCAAAATCACTTGAATTGGCAGCAATTAATCCAGAAGAACTGGATTTATATCTTACGTAACCCAAATCAGACAAGGTTAATCCAAATCGAAATTTATGTTTGCTTATTTCTCGAGCCGGATTCATTTTACCGTCCATTTCATATTCTAATGAATCAGGTTCCGCCCTCCACTCATAATTGAAACCAATGTCTATTCCGAGTCCAAATCCATTAAATTTCCCCGCATTTGATTTCCACCCATCTGCAATGTTTTCAGATGTAAAGTAATTCACATTCTGACCGCTTACTATTAAACTTGAATCAGGGTTCATCTCAACGTATAGTTGATCAAAATCTATAGCGGCAGCATGAATTCCTTGGGTGATTTTTCCTTTTGCACCTGCGCTAATCCAATGATGTCCTTTTCGATAGATTTCTTGACCGTAAAACAATCCGTACTCATTCCATGCTGCAGTAGAAATATTAGTGTTTTCAGAATTTATTCCCACTCCTATAAAATCTAAATTTTCAAGGTTTGAGTAATATAGATTTGCGAAGTGTTCAGATACGTTCCTAAAATTTGATAGTGTTCTGTGTTGTGATACAAAACCAATACTTTGTTTTTCGTTAAGAGTTAGTAAAAAAGACGGAGTAAGAATATCTGCGTTTAGGAAAACATCTTTGTTCGACCCATCTTGGTTTCTTACTGCGTATTCGAATAAAGTAGAATCGAATGGGTTGAAAATATTTTTTTGAAGTCCAAGGTAATTATTATCTATAGTAAGAGAAGCTGTGAAAAAGTTAATGTCCAATTTTGTTCTGGAGTCAACAACACTTGCTGGGTTGTAGTTTATACCTGTTACCCCGGCGTAGTTACTAGTAGAGTAACCTTCCATGAATTGAGCTTGAGAAGTATTAAGGATAAATACTGCTGTAACGATGATACTTAATATTCTTTTCATAAGCATTATTTATTGCTGTACACAGGGTCAATTTTAGTTGTAGGGCTTTTACCGCCTAAATGAAGATTTAGTTTCTAATTGAGCCATTTAGTTTACTTGTTAGTCTGGCGAAAAAGGAATTTAATCTAAGAGTATTTGAAACAACATACGTGAATATACGTACCTACTTTAACAAACAAACTAAATCAACCATCGTGAAAAGAACTTTACTCCCCACCGCTTGGGCTTTTTTGGCCTTTTTGTTTATTGTCAATTCAAATGCTTACAGTCAATGTACAGCAGATTTCATGAACTATAACGAAGGTAATCAAACCTTTAAATTTGAAGATCGTTCAACATCGGTTAACGCTACCCGAACTTTGTCATGGGACATGGGAGACGGGAAAGTATATACAGAATCGGCTGTAATTCATCAATATGCAGATACAGGGAAATACGAAGTTTGTTTAGCTATTGATGATGGAGCAGGTTGTCGAGATACAATTTGCAGACAAATTCATGTTGATGATTACAACCCCAATAATAATGTGTGTAAAGCGGAATTTGGAGGTAAGGCAGATTCTACAAATCCATTATCTGTTACCTTAAAATCGAATGCCACTTTTGATACAACAATCGTTAATTACGGTTGGTTTGTTGATTATAGTCCAATTGGAACAACTAATGAGTTTGTTTACTTGTTTGCCGCTGCTGGTAACTATGAGATTTGCCATACAATTGAAACCGCTTCAGGATGTAAGGATACGGTTTGTCAACAGGTAAATATTGGAGGAAATAATTCGAGCGGAATGTGTAATCCGTCATTTTCATTTCACGTAGATTCTACGGATAACTTTACTCTTAATTTCAAGGATAATTCTAATGCTGACGCAACAATTAATAGTTGGAAATGGGATTTAGGAGATGGGACATTTTCTAATGATCAAAACCCAATTCATAAATACACTGCTGGAGGACAATATAAAGTTTGTTTAGAGATTGAAACCACAGATAGTTGTACCAATAGTTTTTGTACTAGTATAGATGTAGGAGAGCAGCAGTCTAATGATTGTAAGCCTGATTTTATGGATACTAACAATGGTAATAAGAGTTTTACTTTCGATAATAAATCAACTGTAACAAATGGGACTTTTTCTTGGGATTTAGGAGATGGGTCAAAGTATAATACGTCTAGCATCAACCATCAATTCACTGATACTGGATATTATAATGTTTGTTTAGCAATAGAAGGTAATAATTGCAAAGATACTCTGTGTCGTCAAATTCATGTAACACAATCTCAACAGTCATCAGGATGCCAACCAGATTTCTCCTTCCATCAAGATTCTATTAATAACCATCAGTTTTCATTTAAAGACGATACTCAAATCTCTGATGGTAATCCAATTAAATGGAATTGGACATTTGGAGATGGTAATTTTTCAAATCAACAAAATCCAAATCACACTTATTTAAAAGCAGATATGTATACTGTTTGTTTAGAGATAGAAACCGACAAGGGTTGTAAACAAATGGAGTGTGATTTTGTGAAAATTGGTGATGTAAGTTGTCACGCTGAGTTTGGTTGGGATCCTACTGGTAGTGATTCAAAAGAGTATAAGTTTTCAAATTATTCATATTCGGATACTACTATATCTACGTTCAATTGGGATATCAACGGTGTTGCGTATGTTGTTGAAAATCCTATTCATACTTTTTCAGATACAGGAGAATTTAAAGTGACCTTAATAATTAAAAACGTTACAGGATGTGAAGATACTGTTACAAAGTATGTTCATGTTGAAGGTGGGCAAACTCAAAATAATTGTTCAGCTAATTTTAGTTGGAAGAATGCTAGTTCAGATGGTTCATCTTTTGACTTTTCGGATAATTCTTATGCCGATGGAGGGATAAAAAATTGGCATTATGATATGGGTGATGGCTTTAGTTATAATCAAGCCAACTTTGTGCATGCTTATTCAAATAGCGGGAATTATAAGGTTTGTTTAGATATCCAATCAAATAATGGTTGTGCCGATACAATATGTGAAAACGTAAATGTTCAAATTGATACAACTGATCATAATGGAGGAGGTAATTGTTATGCTCAATTTGAATATCAAATTGACGGGCCTCAGGTTTCATTCTACAATAAATCACAAGGTAATTACACAAAAATTGAATATAAGTTTGGTGATGGTAAGGCATCAAAATTATCTGACCCAGTTCATGAGTATACTGCCACTGGAGTATATGATGTTTGTGTAAATGTTTTTGATTCGGTTACAGGATGTGTAGCTGAGTATTGCACACCAATTACAATTCAAAAAGATTCAGCGGATGTTTATTGTCATGCAAACTTTGATTTCTTCCCTATTGGCGATGCAAAATATAAATTCGCTAACCAATCTCAAGGAAGTTTCTCTGAGTCTAAATGGGAGTTTAATGGAGGAGCAAATACCATTAAAAATCATGATACTGAGTTTGAATTTGCGGGAGCAGGTCACCATGAAGTTTGTTTAAATATTTATGATGAGACTTCAGGATGTTTTAATTCAATTTGTAAAACAATTGAAATAATTGATACAAATAAAGTTACTTGTAATGCTGATTTCTCATTCTTTAAAGAGCCGGAAGGAAAGGTTGTATTCAACTCTAAAGCTTCGGGTACTTTCACAGATTTGAGATTCGATTTCGGTGATGGTAAATTCATAGAGGAGGTTAAGGCAAATCACCAATATGCAAAGTCTGGACAATACAATGTTTGTTTCTCAATATCAGATTCAGTGTCTGGTTGCCAGGATCAAATTTGTAAAATGATCAACATTACTACAGATACTTCAACCATTACTTGTGAAGCAAAAATGGATGGCTATATGGATGATAATGGAATTGCACATGCAATGAATTTATCAACTGGAGCTTATACACATAGTCAGTGGACTTTTGGAGACGGTTTTGTGTCTAATGAAGTAAATCCAACACATGAATTTAAAAAGTCTGGATTCTATAAGATTTGCTTAAATATTTTCGATTCAATTTCAGGATGTAGATCTGAGGTTTGTGATGAAGTAAATATTCAGTTAGATTCAGCAGATGTGACTTGTGCAGCAGACTTTAATTTCATGGTAATTGATAATGAAGTGAAGTTTAATAATAAGTCTGTAGGAAGCGTTACTAATGCACACTGGAGATTTGGAGATTGGAAGTTCTCAAATAACTTGGACCCTGTTCATGTTTATGAAAAATCGGGTGTTTTCCCAGTTTGTTTAGATGTTTGGGATAGTTTAAGTGGTTGTCAAGCAAGTATCTGTAAAGAAGTAACAATCATTAAAGATGTTGCAGATGTATTTTGTGAGGCGAAATTTGATAACATTCAATTAACTAATGGAGAAATTCAATTCCAAAATACCTCAATCGGAAGTTATACAAACGTTCACTGGGATTTAGGAAATGGAAATTTTGCTAACCATGATGCGCCAATTGGTGCTTATGCAAAAAGTGGAGTTTATGCTGTTTCGTTAACAATAAGAGATAGTGTAAGCGGTTGTCAGGATAGCTATAAGGAAGAAATAGCAATTGCAGGGTCGGCTAATAAAGTTGAATGCCATTCTAAGTTTGAATTCTTCCCAGTTAACGACACTTTAGTGAAATTTAAAAGTGTATCTCAGGGAGATTACACGGATATTAAATGGGATTTCGGAGATGGAAAATTTGCAAAAAATCAATCGGAAGTTTCTTCCAGGTTTGTGTCGGAATTTATGATTCGATTTCGGGATGTCATGATTATGCATGTAATAATGTTGAATTAATGTTAGATACAACTGTGATTGATTGTCATGCTGACTTCGATTTCTTCCCTGTGTCTGATTCTGAAGTTCAATTCACTAATAAATCAGGAGGTACTTATTCAGAAATGTTTTGGAAATACGGAGATGGTAAAGTGAAATATGGAGCTAATCCAATGATTGACTTTACTAAAGATGGAATCCACGAAATTTGTTTGACAGTTTTCGATTCAGCATCTGGATGTCAGGACAGAATTTGTCAAGAAGTGCCAATCGTTACCGAAACAACGGTTTACTGTGATGCGCAATTTGATTTCTTTGTTGACGGGAAAACTGTAAAGCTTGAGCCTGAAGTAAAAGGAAATATTACAGGATGGGTTTGGGATTTTGATAACGGATACAACTCAAATGATTCTTTCCCAACTTATACTTTCAAAAAGGATGGAGTTTATGAAGTGTCTTTAACGGTATTTGATTCAGTTTTGGGATGTTTCAATACTCATATTGAGCCAATTAAAATTATTACAGACGTTGAAGTATTGGATACTTATGTGAAATCTGATTTCTCATATTTCTTAAACCCTAATGATGGAAAGGTTTATTTTAAAGATGAATCTGAAGGAACGCTTAACGCATGGTACTGGGATTTCGGAGATGGAGATTCTGCGGGAGTATCTCAAAATCCATCATACAAGTATGAAGCAGATGGATATTATGAAGTTTGTTTGACTGTTAAAAACGAAAATGGAGGTCAGGAAACAAGATGCGAGGTGATTGCTGTTGGAGATGTGTCGGATGCATGTTATGCTAAGTTTGATTACTACGCAAACGCAGTTACTGCTACAGCCCACTTTAACAATAAGTCTTTAGGTAGAATTACAGGGTATGAATGGGATTTTGGTGATGAGTTAAACTCTATCCAATATGAACCATCGCATACTTATGCCGATGCAGGTTTCTACCCAGTTTGTTTAACTGTAACTAACGATTCAGGATGTGTAAGAACTTTCTGTAGAGAAATTAGAGTAGGGAATTCACTTGAAGATAAATGTTTAATTGGGTGTGTTTGGCCTGGAGATGCAAACTTAGATTTAGAAGCGAACCACTATGATATCTTACCAATTGGACTTCACTACGGTGAGACTGGCCCTAAAAGAGATGAGGTGGCTTCGGAGTGGAGAGGATACGAATCTCAAAACTGGAGTAAAAACCTTTGGGGAGATGTGAACAATAAACATGGTGATGCGAATGGAGATGGAATCATTGATCTTACAGATATTGAAATCGTTGAGCAAAATTTTGCTTACTCACACCCTTGGCAACCAAGGGCAACCACCAAGAATCAGTTATCGATTGATTGGGATGTAGATGATATTGATGTAGGAGAAACAGCAGTTTTAACAGTTTCAATTCCAGATTCGATTGATGTTACAATGTATGGATTAGGTTTTGAAATTGATTTAGATCCTTCTGTTTTCGATTATAATTCAATCACTTATGACTTTTCTAATTCATTCTTAGGAACTCAAAATAGTGACTTAATCACTTTCGGATTTGAAGATTCAAATCTTGGAGAAGTTTACATTGCTCAATCTAGAAATGATCATCAAGAAATTACAGGAAATGGAGAGTTAGTGAAGATTTTCATTACTGCAATCAAAAACTCTTCAAATGCTGGGGCTGTTCTTACTACAGAAGGAGGTGTTACTGCAGAAGGAGATACGGTTCAATTTAATGGAGCAGAAGATGGAGCAAATGTAAATAGTATTGAAGAGCGAGATGGATATCTAGTAAAGGATTTAGTTGTTTTCCCAAATCCAACTAAAGGTGATATCTCATTCAATTTACCAGTGGGTGTTTCCGCCGATTATATAATTGATGTATATGATAATGTTGGAGCGCTAGTTTACTCTATAACACAATCAGGTGGAGGTAGAGTTGTTCAGAACCTAGAACAATTTAATTCTGGAGTTTACACAATTCAAGTCACAAACGAAAAAGTAAAATACATGCAAAAGATCATATTAACTAAATAACTCAATACTAAGCCCTTCGATTCGAAGGGCTTTTTTTAAAAATTAATTCATCGATAAATATGATGTTTCAAAGTGAAGTTTATGCCGTTTGAACGATTGAAGGTTTACTTTCAGTTTGGTTGAGCGTAATTTTGATAAAGGTTTTTAAATGTTATGTTTCTTTTAAGTTTTGTTGCAGTTGTTGCTCAAACACCGGGGGCTTTGATTACAACTCATATACCTTCAGGAACGTTATCACTTTTAAATCCAGATGATAATAGCTGGGTGACAACTTCAGGTGGTGCTTTTTCTTCAGATGATCAAATTGAATCGGAAATCTCTTGGGTTAGCATTTCTCAGTACGAATCAGAAATTAGTGGTGATTTAAATGTAGGAGGATCTTGTGGAACAACCGATATTATGGATGATCCTTCAACAGGTTCTGATGCAAGTTACGTTTATTTTCAAGATACCGATGGAATTCCTGGAAATGGGGATGAATATATGTTTTACAGATTGAGAATAGCTAAAGACCCAGGAAGTGGTAATTTTGGTTTTAGTGTTCTGGTTGATATTGACGAAGCTTTTGGATATAATGATGTGGATTCTGTTGAGGGTAACCCTGGTTTTGAAATGGAGATAAGAGTTGTAAATGGAGGTGGGTCAAAAGGAGTTTATTTGGATGATGTAAATGGTACCACTTCAGGTACTAATGTTGCGTTTTACAATATTAATTTTAAACTCAAAGATCTTATGCACTAAGTCAAAACGCTCTGCGTGTTCAAGTAAACCAGCTGTATTTTATGATTTTATCGTGCCATTTGCAGATATTCAAAATCATTTTGGAATTACAGTTGACGATCCAATGAGACTAGTTGGAGCAACATCAATAAATGGAGCTACTGTTTTAGGAAGCACGGCATCAGATATTGCTGGAATAAATGATGATAACTATGCTAATACAATTGCTGGTCAGGATAAAGCATTTTCAGATTTTTTGAAATATCAACAAGGTTCATCTTCATCAAGTGCAACAGGATTTGGAGTATTGCCCGTTGAACTAGTGAAATTTGAAGTTTTACCTACTAATGGAACAAACTTGATTGCCTGGACTACTGGAATGGAGTTGAATAACGATTATTTTGTTATTGAGAAATCATTAAATGGTAAAGACTTTCATTCAATTGGCGAAGTAAATGGTTATGGTAAATCATCTCATGAAATTGATTGTAATTTCATTGATAAAGCTCCTTACGAAAACACTTACTACAGATTGAAGCAAGTTGATTTAGATGGTTCTGTTGAATATTCTAAGGTGATATTAGCAAAACAAGATCGTAAAAGCCGAGTTTCTTATAGTATTAAAGATGCAGGAAAGTTTATAAAAGTAAATCCGGCCAATAACAAAACTTCAGTTTCAATTTTCAATATTCAAGGGGCGTTGGTTAAAACTATGATGATTAGTGATGTTACAATTATTGATTACAATAATCTTTCAGCAGGTATTTATTCAATAATAATTAAAAACACTAATGAGAGAATTTCTCAATCTTTTATAGTTAAATAGCTAAAGGGTATCTTATAAAAACTTTACTGATTCCCCACAATCTTACCTATAAATTTTAGCTACAGCTAATACAAGTCTATCAAATAATCGTTCTCCGAAATACCTTCTGTTAAGTTTATAGCAAAACTCGTCTAAATACGCTTGTAGATATTTACCTTTTATC
>CAXRIN010000049.1:0-5348 GCA_964230605.1 Flavobacteriaceae bacterium | reverse complement strand
TGAATTCGCCTTTTTCTACCTGACCTACTACCAGTAATTTAAAGGCCATTGTGTAATCGCGTTGGGTTCGCTTTACTCTTTGTTTGTTGTATTCTTCCATAATAAGTTGTAAATGTGTCAACTTATTTCAGGACGGGACATTTAAAACAAAAAAGTTGTTTAGCAATGCTAAACAACTTTTTTGTTTTAAATGTCGTAATGTTTATTTCAGTGTGAATGAATCAACTAAAATCATATCAGTATCAGTGTAAACTTGCACTTTATATAAACCTTCTGTAAAAACTTTACCTGCAGCTTTTTCAGCGTATAAAATTACGTCTGTTGCAGCGTTTTGGTAATTAATAGTCTCTTTTGAAGTGTAAATTAACTTCTCGTTTTTATACTGGAATTCGCTTCCATCTTCTGAAATACACTTATTGTCTGGATCAAGAACTCTTAAGTATAAGTTAGTGTTACCAGCTTCAGCTAATTCATTTTTACCAATCGTGAAAGCAACTCTAATCTTATCGGCTCTTCTAGCTCTGTTAGTTGACTTTTCTTCACCATTTCTTCTCAACTTAATACCTTCTGCGTTTTTATCAAAAGTTTGTAAACGTTTTCCAATATTAACTTTTCCTTGAAGAGTATTGTTTTCGCTTGATAATTGAGTGTTTCTTTCATTAGCTCCAGCTAAATCTGTTCCCAATTTCGCATTCTCTTCTTTTAATCTGGCATTCTCAGAAATTAATGCTTGATTCTTAGCTTTTAGTTTTGAAATCTCAGATCTTAAAAGGTAAACTTCAGTTTTAAGTTTTGCATACAATGCTTTGAACTGATTAAAGTTTTTAGCTTGACCGTCTGATTGAGCAATTAAGTCTTGAATTTGACCTTCTAGTTCAGCAATTTTTGCCGCACTTTCTTTTCTTTTGGCCAAAATTGCTTCAATTTCACCTCCTAGAACAGCAGTGTCAATATCAGAGATATCAATCGTTTTTAATAACTCTTTTGCTTTGTTTACATCACCAGTTAATCTTTTGAATCTATCCTCTGCAGTTGTTGATTTACGCTGTAAAGTTTCGATTTCTCCATCCTTGTCAACGAAGGCAACTTTGGCTAAAAATCCAGCTGCTCCAGTTAAAACTCCTACTAATACTAATAGGATAATAATCAACCCTTTCCCCTTTTTTTTCTCTTGTGAATCGCTCATAAATTTATTCTTGACTCTGTATCCAAACGCAAATATACTGTATTTTTGGGGATAAATGAATTCTAGATTCTCTATTCCTGGCTTAAGTTCCTTTTTATCAGTTTTTTATCCTCAAAATTGTAAATGTTGCGGAGCAACATTGGTAAGAGGCGAGGATTTGTTTTGTTTAACTTGTGAGCTTAATTTTTCTCAGTTTTTATCACAAGATTTTCAGGGAAATGAAATTGAACAACTTTTTTGGGGAAAGGCTAAAATAGAGACTTGCTTTGCCCCATTTCAATTTTTAAAACAAGAAAATCTTCAACATTTAATTCATGAGTTTAAATACAATTCAAATTATAGTTTAGCAGATCGATTAGGTAAATTGTTGGGAGAGAAGAGTCAACATTTATTTCATGATTGTGATTTGATTTCGTTTGTTCCAATGCATAAAAGCAAGGAAAGAAAGAGGGGGTATAATCAAGGTGAGCTTTTAGCAAAAGGTGTAGGTAGTAGTTTAGACAAACCTGTGGTTGATATTTTAATAAGAACTGTAAGGTCAGATTCTCAAACGGATAAAGGAGTTTATGATCGTTACCAAAACATGCAAAACAAATTTGAATTAGATTCTTGTTATTTGGATGTAAAACATGTTCTTTTGGTAGATGATGTGATTACAACTGGAGCAACTTTAGCAGCTTGTGCAAAGGTGCTAAATTCAAGAGGGATTAAAGTAAGTATCCTTTGTCTCGCTTTCCGAAGTTTAAAGCATTAAAAACCGCATTTTTTGTCCCCTCGCACATAGAGAAACAACCCAAATCCAATTGCTATTCCAACTAAATCTGCAACGATATCAAAAACATCAAAGGTTCTTCTTGGGATAAAAAAATGTTGTATTACTTCTGTTGAAACTGTTAGAAACACAGAGATGCCAATAACATATTTAACAGCATCAAAATGTAGTCTTGGAAATTGACTTTGTTTCACAAATCCAATAATTGCACTAAACGAAAACATAAAGAAAAGCAGTATGTGCACCACTTTATCCAAGTTTTTAGCATTTGAAGCAGGAAGTGTACTTCCTGGAACAAGACAACCTAATAAAATCAGACTGAAAAATGTTATTGAGAATATGTTATAGCGAAGAAACAATTTTAGGATTTAAGTGAAATATTTAATTCATTTAATTGTGTATTGTCAATTGGCGCTGGGGCGTCAATCATTACGTCTCTTCCAGAATTGTTTTTTGGGAATGCAATAAAGTCTCTGATTGAATCTTGCCCTCCGAGCATTGCACATAATCTATCAAATCCAAATGCCAAACCACCATGAGGAGGTGCTCCGTATTCGAAAGCGTTCATCAAGAATCCAAATTGTTCTTTAGCTTCCTCTTCAGAAAAACCTAAAAGGTCGAACATTCTTTTCTGTAATTGTTTATCAAAGATTCTAATAGAACCACCTCCTAATTCAACACCATTCATACATAAATCATATGCATTAGCACGAACCTCTCCTGGAGCAGATTCCATTTTATCAAAATCTTCTTCTTTAGGAGAAGTGAATGGGTGGTGCATAGCATGGTATCTTTCAGTTTCTTCATCCCACTCTAAAAGAGGGAAGTCAACAACCCATAAAGGTTTAAATACTTTAGGATCTCTCAATCCAAGTTCGTTACCCATATGTAATCTTAATTCATTCATTTGGTTACGAACCTTATTTGTATCTCCAGCTAAAACTAAAAGTAAATCACCTGGCTTTGCGTTTGCTTTATCTGCCCAAGCTTGTAACCCTTCTTGATCAAAGAATTTATCTACAGAAGACTTAAAAGTACCGTCTTCATTATATTTCACATATACAACACCGTTTGCTCCAACTTGAGGGCGCTTAACGAAGTCAGTAATTGCATCTAATTGTTTCCTACTGTACGAGGCGCATCCTTCAATGTTGATTCCAACAACTAACTCCACAGCATCAAAAACTTTAAACCCTTTGTTTTGAGCAACGTCGTTTAATTCAACGAATTCCATTCCGAATCTTGTATCTGGCTTATCACTCCCATATAACTTCATTGCATCAGCATAAGTCATTCTTGGAAATTCACCTAACTCAACGTTTAAAACAGATTTGAATAAATGTTTAGCTAATCCTTCAAAAGTTTGAATGATATCCTCTTGCGTTACAAACGACATTTCACAATCTATTTGAGTAAACTCAGGCTGACGATCAGCTCTTAAATCTTCATCTCTAAAACATTTTACAATTTGGTAGTAACGATCCATTCCCGCTACCATTAATAACTGTTTAAATGTTTGTGGAGATTGCGGTAAAGCGTAGAATTCTCCTGGGTTCATTCTTGAAGGAACAACAAAATCACGAGCACCTTCAGGAGTTGATTTTATTAATACTGGTGTTTCAACTTCAAGAAAGTCTTGACTTTCCAAATATTTTCTTGTTTCGAAGGAAACTTTGTTTCTTAATTCCAGGTTTGCACGCACCGGATTTCTTCTGATATCCAGGTAGCGGTACTTCATTCTTAATTCTTCTCCTCCGTCAGTATCATCCTCAATCGTAAATGGAGGCGTTAAAGCAGCGTTAAGAATTTTTAATTCATCAACCTTAATTTCAATTTCACCGGTTGGAATTTTATCTGATTTCGAAAAACGCTCAATTACTTCTCCTTTAACAGAAACAACAAATTCACGGCCTAATTTCTTAGCTATCTCGATTGTTTCAGAACTGGAAATTCCTTCTTCCAAGGCTAATTGAGTAATTCCATATCGGTCACGTAAATCAACCCAAATCATTCCTCCTTTATTTCTAACCTTCTGAACCCAACCACTTAAGGTTACTTCTTGTCCAACGTTTGAAATTCTTAATTCTCCGCAGTTGTGTGACCTGTACATAATTTCCAAATAAAATTGAAAGGCAAAAATAGTAAAAGGTTGACAGTCGACAGTCGACAGTCGACTGAAAACTTTAGTTTTGTCCCATGAGTCTTTCTGTATTTAGTGATGAACATTTTATGAAGTTGGCCTATTTAGAGGCACAAAAAGCTTTTGAAATGGATGAGGTTCCCGTGGGAGCTGTAATTGTTTGTAATAATCAAGTTATAGCAAAAGCGCATAACATGACGGAGACTTTAAATGATGTAACCGCTCATGCAGAAATGCAAGCATTTACAATGGCGGCCAATTATTTAGGCGGAAAGTTTTTAGATGAATGCACGTTATATGTAACCCTTGAGCCTTGTACCATGTGCGCCGGAGCTGGATATTGGACAAGATTAAAAAAGGTAGTTATTGCTGCCAAGGATGATAAACGAGGATATCGATCATTTAATGAAAACATGCTTCATCCAAAAACAGAAGTTCAATGGGGCGTGATGGAAAGTGAGGCTTCTGATATTTTGAAAAGATTTTTCGCGCAAAAGAGAGATGTTTGAAAGATTTTGGAAACCGAAAGTTTAATCTTTCGTAATAATCATTCAACATTAACGATTGTATATGGCATTAATTTACTTAATAGATGATAATGAAGGATTTAATTACCTGACAGAGAAGGTAATTGAAGATTTAAATGAGAATCATAAAGTAGAAAAATTTGTTGATCCAGATGAGGCAATTGAGCAAATATTGAGTCTGGAAAAACTGCCTGAGTATATATTTCTAGATATAAATATGCCGAGTATTGACGGATGGGAGCTGTTGAGTATTTTAGAAGAGGAGATTGATAATTTACACGAAAAGACAAATGTAATTATGTTAACCTCTTCAATATTACCGGCTGATATGGAAAAGGCTCAAACAATTGAAAGTGTTAAGTACTATATCAATAAACCTTTGAGTGAGTATAATGCAAAAGAAATCTTAGGATCTAAAGACTAAGATTTTATTGGGATTGTAAATTTAAAATAACTTCCTTTATTCAATTTACTATCAACCCAAATTTTACCTCCGTGTAATTCAATTATTTTTCGGCAATGCGCTAGTCCAATTCCCGAACCACTATACTTCTTCCTATTATGTAATCGTTGGAAAATGATGGGTCAAGCACAAAAGTTGGGGATTAGGCATAAATATTTGTTAATCTGAATAAAAAGTATTCCTTGTTTTTTACACCTCTAAACTGAGCTCTAAAAGCTTTAATTTTAGCATTAAATGATTCTGCTGATGCATTAGTGCTT
>CAXRIN010000048.1:0-12389 GCA_964230605.1 Flavobacteriaceae bacterium | reverse complement strand
GCACTAATGCATCAGCAGAATCATTTAATGCTAAAATTAAAGCTTTTAGAGCTCAGTTTAGAGGTGTAAAAAACAAGGAATACTTTTTATTCAGATTAACAAATATTTATGCCTAATCCCCAACTTTTGTGCTTGACCCCACAAATCACTGTTGGATTAGGCGTAATAGTAGCATCAATTGGTGGATAAAAATTAACTCTTATTGTATCTTTCCAAGTAGTTATTGGTGAACAAGGACCAGCAGCTACATCCCCATAAACTTCATAATCTACAAAACTTGGATATCCTGGTGTTGCTGTTGCGGTTACTGTATCAACTCCTGAGGTAGCATCTAAATATGCATCATAAATACCTCCTCCTGTAATATCTCGCCAAACAATAGTACTTGGAATTAAACCTCTTACTTTCATTCCTACCTGACAACATCTGCTACGGCAACATCCGGCTCAGGACCACAATTAATTTGAAAAAACATTGAACCACCTGGCATTGCTCCCGAGGCAACATTAAATTCTATTGCTACAGTATTTGGATGAAGGGTCACTTCAAATTCAACACATCTATCGCTCCCTCCTTTACCACAACATTTATCAACACGAACAACTTCGCTTGATTCCCAGTATTTATTTGGATCAGAAGATAAATCGGCCTCGAAAAATGGAACTGTGGCATCACAAACACCTGATTGTGCTGGTGAGATTTTTGATGCTAAAATAAATAGCCACAAAAAGAAATGCTTGTATTTGATTAAATACCCCAAAGTCCCCAGTTTTATAAATATAAGTTGTTCCCCAACAACCTAGCTTCACTTACAAATTGTAGTAAAGTTATATTACACTACTTAAATAAACCGTTTTAGGTTACGTTTATTTAACATTGAAAAATAAGAGTTTTCAACAATTAGTATTATCTGACAACCAATTTAACAGAATGAATTCCAGAGGCATTATGAATTACACCTAAGTAAGTACCTCTTGAAAGAGTACTAGTTGGAAGTAATAAAGAACTTTGAATATCATACTGCAAGAGAACTAAATTACCTTTTGAATCAAAAAGTTTAAATGAAATTATCCCTTCCCCCACCAAGTTTACTTCACCTCCTTGAAAAACCGGGTTTGGATAAAAGCTAAACTCTCCTTCAGATTTATACCTTAACGATACAATCATTGAATATTCATAAGAACCATCGAAATCAATTTGTTTTAACCTGTAATAATTCATCCCCACAGCGGGCATCTGATCAATAGAATTATATTCAATTTCAACATTGCTATTCCCTGCACCTAAAACTTTATCTATCACCTCCCAGTTTATTCCATATGTGGATCTTTCAACAACAAAGCATTCATTATTAATTTCAGCAGCTGTTTCCCACTCTAACAATACGTAGTCTTCAATAAGCGATAAATCAAATCTTTTCAATTCAACTGGTAATGCAATAAGTCCAGTTTTACCTGTAAATGAGCTAAAGGATGTGCCGTTATCACCGCTTATGAAATTGTTTATGGTATCAGCTTGATTAAACTCGGTCCACGAGCCATTGTATTTGTATGAATAAACATTACTCTCAACGCCAACTACATCATCTTGAATATAATAGGCGCTCCAGTTGTAATTTGTCACGGTAAGATCACTAGCTGAAACTGTCAAATAACGAGTCAAATAATCATCTTCAGATTGATTTGGTTCAACTGCATCAGTCACTTGAACTGAAATTAACGGATTAATCCCAGGCACAGCTGGTGCTGATGTATTTACAGTAATCAAGAAAGGTGTGTAATTCGTTCCATCTCCTAAGGGAAATGTAAAACTCTTTCCGTTAAAAGTTGTCCATTTCATTTGAAAAGCTCCTGTTCCATTTGTTACCGCATGACTTGCATCCGATTGATCTGCAACTCCAGCCGTATTTTCTAAAATAAAATTATAATCACCTAAAATAATATTCCCTGTAGTAAAAGTAACCCTATCATTTATTGTTACATTCCCTGTCAAACCAATATGATTTGAATTATTTATTACAATTATATTAAAAGTCTCACTCCCTAAATATTGTATAGAAGTCCCATCGAAAGAAACCGTCTCATTCCCAGTACCACACAAAAATGTCCCTCCAGAATTAATCCAATCTCCCTTTATAGATAAATCTTTACCCCCAACATCTAAAGAACCTGAAGCTATTTCAATATCGTTATTAACGGTGATTCCTGTGGATAAAGCTAAGTTTGAATTTATGATTAAATCGTAAAATGTTATAAAACTTGCGCTACTAGTTAAGGTAAAATCATTTGTAAATTCAATTGTACCAAGTCCTGAAGTCACACTTCCTTTTTTTTCGACATATGAACCTACAGACAAATGCCCACCCGATGTCATGTCAATGTATCCACTTTTACCTCCATCTCCGAAAGAGATTGAATTCGCTACAGTTAAAACTCCCGAATTAGAAAAAAGAATTGTTCCATTTCCTTTCCGCGCGCCTGAAGCTGACCCTAATTGAATAAAACTACAATTCAATCCTGCTCCTGTTATGCTAATTATATCATCACCAGTAATCCTCACAGTATCACCGGAAGAAGGAACAAAAGAATACCCCATTTAGCAGGATCACTCCAATCACCCGTGGTGGCCGATGTAAAAGTGGCCGCACGTAAGCTTAAAGAAAAGCAAAGAATAAAAAGAGTTAATACGTTCAGTTTCATATTTATTTGATACTTGTAATCTTACGAAGATTAAGCTATTCAGAGTTAAGTATTATCGACAAACTTACAATTATCAAGTATCAGTGGGCAAAAATACGTGATATCTTATTACGACGCAATTGTTCAAAAACTCTTTAAAAATCGAACTCAGACTGAAACAAACTCAAGAATAAATCTCTTTATACTTTGCTTTCGAGTAATCAACAAAATATTTAATATTCAGTGGTTCTCCTGTAAATTTCTCACACAATTGCTCAGCGGAATAAAGCTTTCCGTGTTGATGAATTTTACATCTCATTAGCTTCAGGAACTCAGATACCTCTCCTTTAACCAACTTCTCTTCCAAGTTGTATATATCTTTCTGGGCTTGATTATAAAATTGAGCAGCATAAAAACTTCCAATTGAATATGTAGGGAAATACCCTAAACTCCCATGGCTCCAATGAATATCTTGCAAAACGCCTTCAGTAGGTTTAGAAGGAGTAACACCTAGATAAGTTGAATACTTTTCGTTCCATAACTCCTCTAAATCTTCTACTTCTACCTCTCCTTCCATTAAAGCTTTTTCAATTTCATATCTAATCATAACATGCACATGATAAGTTAACTCATCAGCTGAAGTCCTGATTAAAGAAGGCTGAACCTTATTTATTGCTTTGTAAAATTCATCTAGGGTGATATCAGACAATTGATTTGGAAAAACTGCTTGAAGTTTAGGATATAAAAACTCCCACCAATGTTTTGCTCTACCAATATTATTCTCCCAAATCCTACTTTGAGATTCATGAATACCCAAACTTACATATTCACCACTTGGCAAGCCATAATGATCAGCAGGTAAACCTTGTTCATACAAGCCATGACCTCCCTCATGAATTGTACTCCAAATAACTTCTGCCAAATCATTCTCACTCACTCTTGTTGTTACCCTAACATCATTTGAGTTGAAATTGATGGTAAATGGATGTGTGGATAAATCTTGTCGTCCTGCCTCAAAATCATAATCCATTAACTTTAATAACTCAATACTAAAATTAAACTGATCATCTTTGTTAAAAGACTGATATAGAAACTCATCGTTTACTTGTTGCTTTTCTCCTATTTCTTTAACTAAGGGAACAATTTGATTTTTTACTTGGTTAAAAACCTGCTCTAACTTAGCTACGGTTAAATTCTTTTCGTACAAATTTAACAAAGCGTCATATGGATGATCTTCATACCCCAACAACTCAGCTTTTTCACGTTCTAAAGCAACAATGGTTCTCAATGCTGGAACAAAAACATTGTAATCCTCTTCCTTTCTAGCCTTCTCCCAAGTTTGAAAAGCTTCAGATCTAGCCATGGCTGCTCTTTGAATAAAATCAGCGGGCAATTTCTTGTTTTGCTCTATCGCCTCCTTGGTTTCCTGAAGATTTCTCATTTCCTTGAACCCAAATGAACTTTTCGCCAACAGATGATCGACTAAATTTTCAAACTGAACATCAGTAGAAAGTTCATGAACAATAGTGCTTAATGTACTAAATTGTTGAGCTCTAACTGCTGCCCCTTTGTTTGGCATATAAATCTCTTGATCCCAACTCAACAGAGCCATTGCTGAATTTAGATGTGCAATTTTCTGAAGATGCTTTTTATAAACTTCGTAAGTATTTTCCATTAGTCTTTTTTTAGCTTCAAACCATAGAGAACTAGAATTCCCCAAGCAACAATTAAAGTTAATCCTCCTAAAGGAGTTATTGGACCTAAAACGCTTTTAAAATTTGTTAAACCAATCTGATCTCTTAGCGCTAAAAGATAAATAGAGCCTGAAAACAGCAGCACGCCAATTAAAGTCAATCGGTAAACCCAATTCAACTTTTTAGCAAAATATTTAGCTGGAATTAACGCAAGAAAAAGTAAAAGAAAAGTATGATAAAACTGGTACCTTACCCCCACTTTAAAACTATCAATCTTTTTGATTTTTTCAAGATCAGTATCAGGAATAAAACCTTCTATTCCGTGAGCTGCCCAAGCACCAATAATTACTGATAACATCCCTAAAACAGCAGCAGTAACAATTATCTTTTTCTGCATATCAAAAATATAACGGGATTTCTCCTTTTAAAGTAATATCCTTCGTTCCATATGGATATAATACAGAATCAATTAATGAAGTATCATTAGCGTAAACAAAAACACCAAGTCTACCATCGTAAGGAGTTAAAGAATCAATTTGAACGTTAATATAATATCCATCTTCTTTATCGTCTTGAAGATGCTGACCAATCCAAAAACCATCTAAGTACTGAACATAACTACTGTCGTGAACATAAACAGTATCTCTAATTCCCGAATCAAAATATTTATCAGAATTATAAGTGATTTTCAAATCGTGATCAGGTGGTAATTGTACTGCATACCAAACCCGCCAAATGATTGTCCCCTCATATTTTTTACAGCTTAAAACTGTAAAAAACATTAAGAATATCAGTAGTTTTTTCATCATAACAAAGTTAGCCAATTTTACACGAAAAGCATTGAAAGATATTGTTTGAATAACATGATACCTCAATTACAGCTCTTACTTCCAATGTCATCCCGCACTTGTTGTGGAATCTTCACAATAACCTAGTCAGCAATGGATCCTGCAACAAGTGCGGGATGACATCAAAGAAAGTTAATTTTCATTTGTTAAAGACACGCCACGGCACGTCTCTACTTGGGTTTTCAATTAAATATTTAATAAGTTATCTTTGAAATAATGAAAGGGATTAATATCAGAAATAAAAAGGCGTCGTTTAACTACGAATTTGTTGAAACTCTTGTTGCTGGTATTGTTTTGAAAGGAACTGAAATCAAATCTATTCGAAACGGAAAGGCTAACTTGAACGAAGCTTTTTGCACTTTTAATAACCAAGAATTGATTATTAAAGGCATGCATATTTCTCCTTATGAATATGGGACTCACACTAATCATGTAGCTAAAGCAGATAGGAAGTTACTACTTTCAAAAAAAGAGCTTTCAAAATGGGAGTCTAAAATGCAAGAAAAAGGTTTAGCGATTGTCCCAATTCGTCTTTTCATAACCGATAGAGGTTTGGCAAAAGTTGAAGTTGCTTTGGCAAAAGGAAAGAAAACCCATGATAAAAGGGAAACTTTGAAACAAAAGGATGCCAGCAGAGAAATGGCTAGAATTAAAGCTGGCAAGTTTTAAAAATGGAGTTTTTGGAGCAAGTTGTAAATCAAATTGATCATCAGTTAAAATCATCAGCAATAACTCCTTTCAGCTACTTTATTGAATCTGAAAAAATTAAAATCCATTACGTTAGAGTTGAACATTTTAATGCTAGCACCTACCTTACAGCTGTTCAATTATTAAAAGCAAATCATTCTTTTTTCATTACTGTTTTTGAAGATCAATTCAAGCTTGAACCTCAAAAAGTCATTGAGCGTCTTAAATATCAAATTGGCGAATCCAAAAGAATTCATGGCAGAGATACTAAGGTGGAAAAGATCACCAAACCTGAAGCCTATGAGTTCCTTAATCAAAACCACAGTAACGTTCCGCTAAAAGCTAAATATAATTATGGACTTAAAAATAAATCGGGAGATTTAGTTACTGTAGCTTCATTTGGTCAAGTGATTAACATGCGTAACGGAAACAAATCATCCGAACTAATAAGATTCTGCAACAAACTCGGATACAGAACAGTTGGAGGGCTATCTAAACTATTACTTCACTTTAAAAACAATCACAATATTGATGAGTTAATGACTTATTGTGATGCTGAATGGAGCGATGGTAAGAGTTATGAAAAGCTTGGGTTTGTTAAAACTGATGACCTACCTTCTACTAATTTTGTGATCCATCTGCCGACTTGGAAAAGAACTCATGCCGATAAATTCCAAAAGGAAAATGATATTAACAGCTTAAATTTTGACGAGTATCGAACAGTTCAAAATTTGGGGTCAATTAAATTCATCAAAACGTTTAATGACTAAGCTTCCTAAAATACTGCCTGTCATACTTGGTCCAACTGCAAGTGGGAAAACCAACCTTGCTGTTCATTTAGCCAAAGAAATTAACGGAGAAATTATTTCAGCAGATTCTCGTCAGGTGTACAAACAAATGGACATTGGAACAGGGAAAGATTTGGATGAATATACTATTTGCGGCGAGTCTATCCCTTATCATCTGATTGACATATGCGAGCCTGGATTCAAGTACAACATCAACCTGTTTTATAAGGATTTTGTTAAAGCAATTATCGAGATTAAATCAACTCCAATCCTTTGCGGTGGTAGCGGTTTATACATCCAAACAGCACTAGAAGGAAATGAACTTTCCGAGATTCCAGTGAATGACAATTTAAGAGTTGAACTTAAAGAATTAGAAAAGCCTGCACTTGAATCAAGATTCGACAAAATTCCTTCAGAATTAAAAGCCAAGTTGGATGGTTCAAGTATCAAAAGACTTGTCAGAGCAATTGAAATTGCTGAATATTTAAAAACAAACCCTTACCCATCTATTTCAAAACCAGATATTCAACCAATTTTATTTGGCATTGATATCCCGAGAGAAGAAAGAAGAAATCGTATATCCATACGTTTAAAAGATCGTTTAGATAATGGAATGATTGAGGAAGTTCAAGCATTACAAAAGACAGTGTCTAAAGAAGATTTAAAATATTACGGACTGGAATACCTATTCATCACCGAATTTTTAGAAGGTCAATATGATAAGTCTGAACTTTTCAACAGACTAGAAATAGCAATCCATCAATTCAGCAAACGTCAAATGACTTGGTTTAGAAAAATGGAAAAAGACGGTTATAAAATTAATTGGATAAAACACGAACTACCACTTCAAGACAAAGTTGATTTTGTTACTCAAAAGATAAAATCGATTGCTTAATAATTTCCACACATTCTTTTAATTGATCTTTTGTAATCACCAAAGGCGGTGCAAAGCGAATAATATCTCCATGTGTTGGTTTTGCTAACAATCCATTTTCTGCCATTTTTAAACAAACATCCCAAGCCTCTTTTCCATTCTTTGGCTTAATCACAATGGCGTTCAATAAACCTTTACCACGCACCAATGAAATCATATCCGAATCAATTTTTCTTAATTCGTTTCTTAAATATTCTCCCAATTCCTCTGCTCTTTCAGATAGCTTCTCGTCGTTAACCACTTTTAACGCAGCAGTAGCAACGGCACAAGCAATTGGATTCCCTCCGTAAGTTGAACCGTGAGTTCCTGGGGTAATCACGTCCATTATCTCATTATTCGCTAACACACATGATACTGGGTAAACTCCACCAGAAATTGCCTTTCCTAGGATTAAAACATCAGGCTTAACATTCTCATGGTCACAAGCTAAAAGCTTTCCTGTTCTGGCAATACCTGTCTGCACTTCATCCGCAATAAACAAAACGTTAGACGATTTACAGATTTCAAATGCTTTCGATAAATAACCTTCATCTGGAACAAAAACACCAGCTTCACCTTGAATTGGCTCCACCATAAAAGCAGCTACATTACTATCACTAACAGCTTCTTTCAAAGCTTCCAAGTTATTGTATGGAATAGATTCTATACCCGGTGTATAAGGACCGAAGTTCCCTCTTGCGTCAGGATCATTGGAAGCTGATATAATAGTAATTGTTCTTCCATGGAAATTATTTCCACAAACGATAATTTTAGCTTCATTGGTTGGAATACCTTTTTTCTCGTACCCCCATTTTCTGGCAATTTTCAATGCAGTTTCTACCGCTTCTGCGCCAGTATTCATTGGCAGAACCTTATCGAAACCAAAATAATCAGTCACAAATTCCGAAAACTCCACAAAGGCATCACTATGAAAAGCTCTGGATGTTAAACCTAAAGTATTGGCTTGATCAGTCAAAGCCTTAACAATTTTAGGATGACAATGCCCTTGATTAACAGCTGAGTAAGCAGACAAAAAATCAAAATATTTCTTTCCTTCAACATCCCAAACAAAAACGCCTTCACCCTTGGACAATACTACTGGTAAAGGATGATAATTATGAGCACTAAACTGATGTTCTTTTTCGATTTTTTGATTTGTGATATTGCCCATTGAAAATTTTTATAACAAATGTAAGCAATATGACTTGCGCGCTTATAAATTTGAAAGATATTGTGAACATGAAAACATTTCATCAATTCATATTATCGTTTTTAGTTTTTGGACTACTTGCATGTCAAGGCCAGTCCAACGTTAAACCATCAAAACAACAAAAAGTGGACGAAAATAATTACAGAAAACTAACTCCTGAGGAAGCAAGAATCATTATTCACAAAGGAACAGAATACCCATGGTCTGGCGAGTACAACAACATTAAAGACAAGGGTGTTTTCCATTGTAAACAATGTAACACTCCTCTTTTTAAATCTGATGATAAGTTTGATAGTGGAAGCGGATGGCCAAGCTTTGATGATGTTATTGAGAATAATGTAAAGGAAATTCCAGATGCAGATGGAATGCGTACAGAAATTGTATGCAACACTTGCGGAGGACATTTAGGTCATGTTTTTAGAGGAGAGCATTTCACCAATAAGAACACCCGTCATTGTGTTAACTCACTAAGTTTAATGTTTGAATCAGAAGATAATTCACCAAGAGACACTGCCATTTTCGCTAGTGGTTGTTTTTGGGGAACGGAATATCACTTACAACAAGTTAAAGGTGTGATAGATACAAAACCTGGCTACACAGGTGGTCATGTTAAAAACCCTAGCTACCAACAAGTTTGCACAGGAATGACTGGTCATGCTGAAGCTGTTAGAGTGATTTTTAATCCCGATTCTGTTTCTTACGAAGAGTTAGCAAAGCTTTATTTCGAAACACATGATCCAACTCAAGTTGATCGTCAAGGACCAGACATCGGTACTCAATACAGATCTGAGATTTTTTATTCGAACAATGAACAGAAAGAGATTGCAGAAAAACTAATAAAAATCCTTGAGGATAAAGGCTTAAAGGTTGCTACAAAACTAACTCCTGCTGCTACTTTTTGGGTAGCTGAGGATTACCATCAAGATTACTACATCAAAACTGGAAAACAGCCTTATTGCCACATTTACACTAAGAGGTTTTAAATCTCCTTATAACACATTTACATATTAACTTTTTTTGTCCGATTTTCATCGGCCACTACGAGAATGTTAATCACTTAAACTTTCTGGATAGAAGTAGCACTGCCAAACCAACTACAGAGACAGAACTTAACGGCATTAAAATTGCCGCAAAAAGAGGAGTTAACTGATGCGTCACCGCAAAATAAAGACCAATTAAATTATAAATAATCGAGAAGGCAAAACAAGCAATCAAAACGGTTTTACTGTACTTTGCTAGTTTAACGATTAATGGTAATTTATTCAAATCTTCACCTTTAATAATCCCATCACAACTCGGGAAAAACGATCCTGTCTCTTCAATAACAGCCAAACCAATTGTTGCAGAATCAAATGCCAGACTATCATTAATCCCATCTCCAATCATTAACGTTGGAGCAATGTTATTTTGATTTTCAATAAAACCTTTCTTATCAGTGGGCGAAGCATTTTTAATGATTGAATCTACCGAAAACAAATGCTTGTAATCTTGCTCATTCAAATTTGGATCACCAGACAAGAGATAGGTAGAATAAAACTCTCGAAGAGTTTTCATTGATTCTTCCAAATGATCACGAACAGAAAGCTTCATTGTAAAACAACCTAAAACTTCATTCTCTTTTTTGACATATACAGCTGTAACAACAGATTGATCCGTTCCAACAAAATCGTAAGAACCAATTTTATAAAGGGATCTATTACAAACTGCAGAAACACCGTTGCCTATCTCTTCCTCAAAATCCTCAATAATCTTATCTCCTTTTAAAGAATTGCTTAATTCTTTAGCCAATGGATGAGACGAATGTTTAATAATTGAACCAATACAAGATTTCTCTTCATCACTTAAATGACTTCCCTTCCATTTCAATTCAATTTTCTTATTGGTAATTGTACCTGTTTTATCGAAAACAAATGTTTTAATCTTGGCTAAATCCTTAATAGCATTCGCGTTTTTGAGGTAAACGCCCATCTTTCCCATCTTACGTAAAATGATTCCGTAAACTGTTGGCGCACTTAAAGCTAAGGCGCACGGACAAGCTACAATTAAAACTGATGTAGTTGCTAAAAAGGCTTTCTCCCAAGAATAAAACGACCAAAAAACAAACGCTCCAATAGCAACATTAAATACAAACAAAGTAAAACCTGTAATAAATCTGGTATCCACTAATTGAGATTCTTCCTGACTGATAGATTTAGTCTCTCTCCACATTTCTGACAAATCACCATTTTCGGTATCTGCTACAACTAAATCAATTAACTGGCCTTTTACTTGAGCACCACAATAAACTAAATCTCCTTTCTTTACTTGAATTGGTAATTCCTCACCAGTAATAAAACTATTTTCAACTGCACCTTCATCAGAATTTAGCGAACACTTATAAGGAACAACCTCTCCATTTCTCAACCTAATTACATCTCCTTTTTGAATCTTCTCAAGTGGCGTTACTACAAAATCATCACCTACTTTCTTTAAAACAGCTAAAGGCAAATAATAGGAATTGTCTTTTTCAAAAGATAGCTCCGAAAACACTTTAGCTTGAAACCATTTGCCAATCAACAAAAAGAACAACAAGCCGGATAAACTATCTAAATACCCTCCTTGATTTAATACGAATATCTCATAAACAGAACGACCTAGTAAAGTAACAATACCAAATACAATTAATATATCAACTGATATTTTCTTTGCTTTAAGTGCAGACGAAACCCCTTTATAAAAAGGAACTGAGCAGTAAGTAAAAACAGGAATCGAGAGAATAATATTCAAATACGAGAAGAACTTCTTCCATAACTCACCTGTTTCCTGACCTAAATATTCTGGAAAACTTAATAACATAATGTTACCAAAACAAAATCCGGCAACGCCAATTCTAATTATTAAGTGATTAATTCTGCGTTTCCTTTTGTTTAAATCAAGTTTAGGCTCATATCCAATTGAAACCAATAACTCACCTACTTTTCTTAAACTAATTTGATGATGATTAAAATGGATAGTAATTCGTTTACTTAAGAAATCAATTTCAGATGAAATAATCCCCGCATTTAATAAAGTTAATCGCTCAAGCAACCAAACACATGAAGCACAGTGAATACTTGGTAAAACAAAACGAACTATACTTCTGTTTTCATCTTTGTAAGAAATCAATTTTTGCTGAACCTCTTCCGAATCTAAATAATCTAAATAGATCAATTTTTTATTCGAAACCCCAGGATTCTGTTGTTCTCCCTTATAATAATCAGAAAGCCCTGCACCGTCTATAATATTATATACGCTTGCACAACCTTGGCAACAAAACGACTTATCCTCGCTCTTAACCTCTGCTATTATTTCGTCACCGCAGTGAAAACAATTTCCCATTATCACAAAGAAAACTGATATTTAAAAGTTTCAAAATGACATGAATTACTATGATTTATGAAAAGAATCACGGTTAAACCTAAATTCCGCATGTGTCAAAACAAAAAAGCCGCAAATATTTGAAAGACAATATTTTGCGAATCAAGTGTATTCACCTAAATTGGTGATGCTATAACACTTGATATGAAAATACTAAAATCCAATTCTATTTCGC
>CAXRIN010000047.1:0-34971 GCA_964230605.1 Flavobacteriaceae bacterium | reverse complement strand
GCCATTGAATCCCATTTTTGGCTACTGGAAAACTGCGGCAAACCATTGGATTCCGTCTTCATAGAAATGCAAACCTCCATTGATGCTATGATAAATAATTTGGTAACCGACGAACAAAAACTCAACGAAGTAACTGATTACTTGTTTGATTTACTGGAGCGCCATAGTTTGTTTAAGGCATCGGAATACTTAGCCATAAAAGTGCTTAACGAAGTAAGCTGCACCATAAACAGCGATTTGGCCAAACAGCTAGAAACCTACCGAGCAATGAAAAAGGGCAACACAGCTCCCAACATTGTGTTTCCAAAATCAACCCTTTACCCCAATAAAAATTTCACACCAACACAATTATCCCATATAAAAAGCCCTTACACCTTAGTAGTTTTTGGAGCAAGCTGGTGCCCCAAATGCACAGAAGAAATCCCCGAAATAGCCAAACATTACCAACAGTGGAAAAACAGTGGTTTAGAAGTCGTATTTGTATCCCTGGATGAAAACGAATTCAGTTTCATCAACTTCGCCTCCACCTTCCCCTTCATAAGCCTTTGCGACTACCAAAAATGGAACAGCCCCATCGCCCAAAACTATCACGTTTTCAGCACCCCAACCATGTACCTCCTGGACAACACCCAAAAAATCATCCTCCGCCCCAATTCCATCAACCAAACCAACACCTGGGTGGATTGGTATTTGGTAAAAGGAAATAAGTTGCCGAAGAACTAGGTATTCAACTTAACTGCAGTTAATTCTATCTAATAAAATCTATTTACCAATACAAAATTTAAAAACTCAGTAATAACAACGTTTCCAATTGTCTGACTCAAATCTGACTCAAGAATTACCCAATCAATCCAGGCAGCTTCTAACGCTAAATTTCCAGAGAAAATAAGATGTCTTATTTTTGACAAAAAAATAAAATGAATATTCTAAAGCATTTAGCACTAACATTTCTATTTATCTTTTTAGTCTCAGGAGTACAATCAAAAGGCTTCATCACCACATGGAAGCCTTCTGGAAAATCGATAATCATTCCTACTAAAGGTATTGGTTACAACTATCAGGTAACATGGAAAAACTTAACCAATCCTGGAGTTAACGAAGGTCAACTGACTAATGTAACAGGAGACGCTTCGCTAGAAGGACTATCAAGTAATGATTTATACGAAATAGAAATAACAGGTGATTTTCCCAGAATTTTCTTTGATAAGTTCCTTGGGGACCATGAAGAAATTAAAAGTATTGAACATTGGGGTTCAATTAAGTGGACAAGTTTTGAAAATGCTTTCTCATTCTGTACTAAAATTCAATTAAACGCAAAAGATGCGCCTAAACTTAAAAAAGTTAGGAGTATGCGAAACATGTTTTTTTCCTGTCATGATTTTACAGGCAACGCTAGCATGAATAAATGGAAAACAAAAAAAGTGACAGATATGAGTGGAATGTTTGTGGCAACTGAATTTAATAGTAACATAAGTTCTTGGAATACATCTTCAGTAACAAATATGAGTAGGATGTTTCATGGAGCTATCTCTTTCAATCAAGATATTAGTCGCTGGGATACACATTCTGTAAAATCAATGAACTCAATGTTTAATAACGCTCCAATGTTCAATAGCAACATCAGCAATTGGAACACAAGCTCTGTTGAAGACATGAGTGACATGTTCAGTGGAGCAGGTTATTTCCAACAAGACCTGAAATCATGGGACATTAGTTCGATAAAAGATGAAAGTAAAAAGTTTGATTTAGCTCCTGTACAAATACCAAAATCGGCATTTATTACAATTTGGAAGCCTAAAAGCGACAGACTTGAACTACCAATTAAAGGATTTAATTATCATGTTTCATGGAAAAACATAAGTAATCCTGGAGAAAAGGAAGGAAGAATAACTAACGTGTCATCTTCTGAAGTAGTTTTAACCGGATTATCTTCAAATGACAAATACGAAATATCAATAACAGGAGACTTTGATCGAATTAATTTTGGCTCGTGGAGATTTGATGATAAAAAACAGCAGCGTATACATGATGAATACAAAGAACAAATATTAAGTATTAAGCAGTGGGGAGAAATAAAATGGACTAGTTTCTATGCCGCTTTTAATGGTTGTGTAAATCTTGAAATACATGCTACAGATGTTCCCAATCTCAGCTTAGTTTATGATTTACGAGAAATGTTTGATGGTTGTACCAAACTAAAGGGAAATGAAAGTATGAATCATTGGAATACAGATTCGATTAGATTGATGGGAAGAATGTTTCGTAATTGCAGACAATTTAATACTAATATTGGTGATTGGAATACGAGTTTAGTGAAAGACATGAGTAGTATGTTTGAAAATGCTGAGAAATTCAACAAAAATATAAGTTCTTGGAATGTAAGCTCTGTAGAGTCAATGACTAAAATGTTCTACTACGCAAAAAGGTTCAACCAAGATATTGGAGAATGGAACACAAAATCATTAACAGAGAAAAGCGGTATGTTTGATTTTGCTAAGTCATTTGATCAAGATATCAGTGGTTGGGATTTAAGTTCATTAAAACAAAAACCTTGATTAAAATCTATTTGCCAATACAAAACCTAACTTCCTCTGGTTTACAACGACTTACGAGCTTCGGGGCACAAATAGGGCACAAACTCCCTGAAATTTGCTGTCCAAAATGTCAACTCACCTCTGTTTCAAGGCAAAACAAAGATAGTATTTTGTGTTTATATGCAAAACTTTGATGGGGTAAATTATCGTTTCAAAGTAAGTTAAAATATCTCAAAAATTAAGATGTTTTGCTATATTTACGTTTTGTAATATTCAAGCTGAATTTTCTAATAAAAGCAACAGAGATGAATCGCATAAAAGAGGTATTAGCCGAAAAGGGAATTAAACAAACATGGTTAGCTGAAAAGTTAGGCAAAAGCTACAACATGGTTAATTCCTATGTTCAAAATAGGCAACAGCCCAAACTGGAGGTGCTTTATGAGATTGCGGAAATATTAAAAGTGAATGTTAAAGATTTATTAGAATCAAAACCTAAAAAGAAATAGTGAGCGAGCGACAAAACATAGAGTGGAAACAAAGTTGGCATGACGACTACCTGAAATGGATTTGTGGCTTTGCAAATGCTCAAGGTGGAACCATATACATTGGTAAAGATGACGATGGTAAGGTTACTCATTTAGACAACTTTCAAAAACTACTGGAAGACCTCCCTAATAAAATCCGCAACGCAATGGGTATTATTTGCGATGTGAATTTACAGGAGCAAAACGGTAGCAAGTTTATAGAAATTAAAGTACAGCCCTACTCCGTTCCTGTTTCCTTAAGAGGAAGGTATTACTACCGCTCTGGAAGTACTAAAATGGAACTAACCGGAGTGGAACTGAATGAGTTTTTGCTCAAAAAGGCTGGTAAAACTTGGGATGATGTTATAGAAGAACGTGCCTCCATCAATGATATTGACACAAATAGTTTAGAGCAGTTTATTCAAGATGGCTTGAAATACGGACGTATGCCTGATGTGGATGGACTTTCTACTTTTCAGATATTGGAGAAACTCAATTTAATTGAAAAAGGTCAGCTCAAAAGAGCTGCTATTATTTTATTTGCTAAAGACCCTAATAAGTTTTATCCAAGTATTCAGGTGCGTATTGGTCGTTTTGTAAAAGATTCCACTGATTTGCGTTTTCACGAAATATTAGAAGGTAATTTGGTTTACCTATTAAAAGAAGTTCAAGCACAGCTTAATTATAAATTCCTTACTAAACGGATTGAGTTTGAAGGGATGCGCAGATTAGAAAAGGATGAATATCCAATTGTAGCCCTTCGAGAGATGTTGTTAAACGCATTGGTACATCGTAGTTATATGGGAGCCCATACCCAAATGCGTGTTTACGATGATCGAATTTCTCTTTGGAACGTGGGTAAACTACCTAATGAACTAACAGAAGCCGATTTACTTAAACCGCATAGTTCCCTGCCTCGAAATCCAATTATTGCTCATGCTTGTTTTTTAGCAGGTTATATAGACACTTGGGGAAGCGGAACCTTAAAAATTATTGAAGCATGCAAAAAGGAAGGTTTACCCGAACCTGTAATTAAAGAAATGCAAGGTGGTATGGAGGTAACTATGTTTAAATTGGGCACTACCGAGCACGTTACCACGGAAGTTACCACGGAAGTTACCACGGAAGTTCAAAAGCTAGTCTCTTTAATTACTGACGAACACAGTAGTAAAGAATTAAAAGAAAACTTATTACTCAAAAATGACGAGCATTTTAGGAAACAATATGTGAAGCCTGCCTTAGAACAAGGTTTTATTGAAATGACTATACCCGATAAGCCTAAAAGCAGTAAGCAGAAATACAGATTAACGGAAAAAGGAAAAGAATTAAAACAAACATTGAAATAATTTAAAGATATGACAAGCATAAACCAAAGAGCTGAATTACAAGCCAAAATATGGAGGATAGCCAATGATGTAAGAGGTTCTGTTGATGGATGGGACTTTAAACAGTTTGTTTTGGGCACTCTATTCTACCGTTTTATAAGCGAAAACTTTACCAACTATATTGAAGGTGGCGATGATAGCGTAAATTATGCCAACTTATCGGATGAAGTAATTACCACTGAGATAAAAGACGATGCTATTAAAACAAAAGGTTACTTTATTTATCCTAGTCAGCTTTTTGTTAATGTAGCTAAAAACGCGAATACCAATTCCAATTTAAATACAGATTTAGCTGCGATATTCTCGGCTATCGAAAGTTCCGCAAACGGTTATCCCTCCGAGCAAGATATAAAAGGATTGTTTGCCGATTTTGATACAACCAGTTCGCGTTTAGGAAATACCGTTGAAAATAAAAACAGTCGTTTGGCAGCAGTTATTAAAGGGGTTGCTGAATTAAATTTTGGCAATTTTGAAGAAAGCCAAATCGACCTCTTTGGCGATGCTTATGAGTTCTTAATCTCAAACTATGCAGCCAATGCTGGTAAATCGGGCGGTGAGTTTTTTACACCTCAACACGTATCTAAATTAATTGCCCAATTGGCAATGCACGGACAAACTACGGTCAATAAAATTTACGATCCCGCAGCAGGTTCTGGTTCTTTATTGTTACAAGCCAAAAAACATTTTGACAATCATATTATAGAAGAAGGATTCTTCGGGCAAGAGGTAAACCATACCACCTATAACTTGGCTCGTATGAATATGTTTTTGCACAACATCAATTACGACAAGTTCCATATTGTTTTGGGCGATACTTTAAAAGACCCTCAATTGGGTGATGAAAAACCTTTTGATGCCATTGTTTCTAATCCTCCTTACTCGGTAAAATGGATTGGTGATGATGACCCTACTATGATTAATGACGATCGTTTTGCACCTGCTGGTGTATTGGCTCCTAAATCTAAAGCCGATTTTGCTTTTGTATTGCATGCATTAAGCTATTTATCCAGCAAAGGAAGGGCTGCTATTGTTTGTTTTCCTGGTATTTTTTACCGTGGTGGAGCCGAACAAAAAATTAGAAAGTATTTGGTAGATAACAACTATGTGGAAACCATCATTGCCTTAGCTCCTAATTTGTTTTACGGTACTCCAATTGCCGTAACACTTTTGGTACTATCCAAACATAAAACAGATACCAAAACACAATTTATTGATGCTAGTGGAGAGAATTTCTTTAAGAAAGTAACCAATAATAATGTGCTGACTGATAATGATGATGAAGGCAACCCGGGGCACATACAGCAGATTATGAAAATATTTGCTAGCAAAAAGGAAGTACCCCACGTTGCAACCTCTATTGATAATACTAAAATTGCCGAAAACGATTACAACCTATCGGTTAGCTCATACGTGGAGCCTAAAGATACGCGTGAGCAGATTGATATTGTAAAACTAAATAGCGAGGTAACTAAAACAGTTGAAAAAATAGATAAACTCCGAGCAGATATAGATGCCATCATTAATGAAATTGAAAGCTAAGATATGAGCAAAGAAAAACCAAACAAAGATATAGTGAGGTCTTCGGCAGCAGAGTATCTTACCTTTATTGCTGCCACTGGTGAAGGCGGTGTTGATGTGGTATATGCCGATGAAAATATTTGGCTTTCTCAAAAAATGATGGGTGCGCTTTATAATATTGAAACGCATACTATCAATTATCATCTCAAAACCATTTTCGCTGATAATGAGCTGGCAGAAGATTCAGTTATTCGAAAATTTCGAATAACTGCCACAGATGGTAAAAACTACAACACGCAGCACTACAATCTTTCTGCTATTATAGCCGTAGGTTACAAGGTAAATTCCGAACGGGCTGTGCTATTTCGTAAATGGGCTACTCAAATAGTACAAGAGTTTACTATCAAGGGCTTTGCCATGGATGACGAACGTTTAAAAAATGATGGTACCATCCTTGGTAAAAAGTATTTTGAAGAACAGCTACAGCGAATAAGGGAAATACGCCTGAGTGAGCGTAAGTTTTATCAAAAGATAACCGACATCTACGCTACTGCTATTGATTATGATGTTACCGCCAAAGCAACCCAACGATTTTTTGCTACCGTGCAAAACAAATTGCATTGGGCTATACATGGTAATACAGCTGCCGAACTGATTGTAAACCGTGCCAACCACGAAAAAGAAAACATGGGCTTAACCTCTTGGAAAGATGCACCAAAAGGCAAAATTCAAAAGTTTGATGTAAGTGTAGCCAAAAACTACCTTTCCGAAAACGAAATGCAACAATTACAACGCTTAGTTGCTGCCTATTTAGATTTAGCCGAAGATATGGCAATGCGCCAAATTCCTATGACTATGGAAGATTGGGAGCTGCGCTTAAACCGATTTATTGAAGCTACCGACAGAGCCGTATTGCAAGATGCAGGCAAGGTAACTGCCGAAATTGCCAAAGCCCATGCCGAAACCGAGTTTGAAAAATTCAGAATTATACAGGACAGGTTATTTGAAAGCGATTTTGACAAAATGCTAAAAAATTTACCACCAACCAATAAAGAAGATTAACCCATGAGCTATTTAGATACATTATTACAAGGAGTTGAGGTGGAATGGAAACCTTTGGGGGAGGTTGCTGATTATGAACAACCAACTAAATATTTGGTTAAGTCAAAAAATTATAATGATACTTATAAAACGCCTGTATTGACAGCTGGTAAAACTTTTATTTTAGGATATACGGATGAAGTAGAAGGTGTTTATTATGCGTCTAAAAATCCAGTGATAATTTTTGACGATTTTACTACAGCTAATAAATGGGTCGATTTTGATTTTAAAGCAAAGTCTTCAGCAATGAAGATGATTACATCAAAAGACCAATCCAAATGGTTATTAAAATATATCTATTATTGGTTAAATACAGTTCCAAGTGGTTTGGTTGAAGGGGATCATAAAAGACAATGGATAAGTAATTATTCAAACAAAGAAATCCCCATCCCACCGCTATCCATTCAAAAAGAAATAGTTAGGATATTAGATAGTTTTACAGAGCTTACAGCAGAGCTTACAGCAGAGCTTACAGCTCGTAAACACCAGTATAGCTATTATAGAGAGCAACTTTTTTGCTTTGATGAGAGTGAGGTGGAATGGAAATCTTTAGATGATATTGGAGAGTTTCAAAGAGGTAAACGTTTTGTAAAAACAGATTTATTGACAGAGGGAGTTCCAACTATTCATTATGGTGAAATGTACACTCATTACGGTGTTTGGGCAAACGAAACAATTTCTTTTGTAAGTGATGAGTTGGTCAAGTCAAAAAAGCTAAGAACAGCCAAAAAAGGTGATGTAGTAATTGTTGCTGCTGGTGAAACAATTGAAGATATAGGAAGAGGAACAGCATGGTTAAGTGACAAAGGAGTAGTTATTCACGATGCATGTTTTTCTTATAGAAGCCCACTACACCCTAAGTATGTTGCATACTTCACACGCACACGCCAATTTCACGACCAAATTCGTAAGCATATTTCCTCTGGTAAAATTTCTGCAATTAATTCTAAAGGATTAGGAAAAGTGATTATCCCGGTACCATCAAAAGAAGAACAGGAACGCATTGTTTCCATCCTTGATAAATTTGATGTGCTCACAACTTCCATCAGCGAAGGTTTACCAAAAGAAATTGAGTTAAGAGAAAAACAGTACGAATATTATAGAGATACGTTATTAACCTTTCCAAAAGAAAATATAAAGTCTTAATATGGGGCAGTCATTAACAGAAATAGCACAAACATTAAAAGAGGCTACTCATAGAAGACGACCTGTTACGGAACGAGTAGAAGATGTTAGAATTCAGCTAATTTATGCTTTTAATGGTAGTGGTAAAACAAGGCTATCTCGTGAATTTAAAAAGCTTTTTCCATCAACTGATGAAGCTGAGGAACAGGAGGTGGAAGCAACAGGGACAAAAGTTATTTATTACAATGCTTTTACCGAAGACCTATTTGTTTGGGATAATGATATGCCTAATGACACTTTGGAGCCGAGACTTAAAATTCAACCAAATAATTTTACAAATTGGATTTTAGAAGACGAAGGGCAAGACCAAAATATTATATCGAATTTCCAAAAATATGCTGATGACAAATTAACCCCTCACTTCAACGAAGACTACTCTGATGTCAGGTTTTCATTCGAAAGAGGCAATGAGGCGGATAATGACAGCGTGAAAATTTCAAAAGGAGAAGAAAGCTGCTTTATTTGGAGTGTTTTTTATAGTTTATTAATACAGATTATTGATGTTTTAAATGTTCCAGAAATAGATGAACGAAGCACCGATAAATTTAATGAACTTGAATATGTTTTTATTGATGATCCCGTAAGTTCACTAGATGAAAATCACTTAATTGAACTGGCGGTTGATATTGCAAAACTGATTAAATCAAGTAAGTCAGAGCTTAAATTTGTAATCACAACCCACAACCCTTTATTCTATAATGTTTTACACAATGAGTTAAAACAAGCTAATTACAAAAAATACTTACTCAAAAACCTTGAAGATGGAACACATGAGTTAATTACTCAGCCAAATGACTCGCCCTTTTCGTATCACCTATATCTTAAATCAGAAATTGAAAAGGCAATTGAGTCAGGAGAATTGAGTAAATATCATTTCAATTTTCTTAGGAATATATTAGAAAAGACTTCAACATTTTTGGGTTACCAAAATTGGGGAGATTTATTGCCCGAAAAAACTCCAGGAGAAAGGGATTCATACCTATCTCGAATAATTAATATTTCTAGTCATTCTAAACATGCTAATGAAGAAATATTTTATCTAACAGAAAATGACAAAAACGTTTTAGGATACTTGATGAGAAACACTAAAATTTTTGAGTTTTTTAAATAAGATTGATCTATGACACAATATAAAACAATAGCAGAATCAAACAACTTCATCGTACTCGATAAGTACACCAAGTATTCAGAGGTAAATGAGGCTCCTGCTTCGTATCAAACAGAATCGGCTTTGGAACGTGAGTTTATTCAAGACTTAATTAACCAAGGCTACGAAAACCCTACCAACCTCAATACGCTTCAAGCCATGTTGGAGAATGTTAGGGTGCAATTGCAAGCACTTAACGATATGGTGTTTACCGATGGTGAGTGGGCTCGTTTTGTGGAAGAATATTTAGACAAACCCGGAGATAACATTGTAGATAAAACCCGTAAGATTCACGATAACTACATCTATGATTTTGTGTTTGACGATGGACATATTCAAAACATTTATTTGGTTGATAAAAAGAATATTGTCCGCAACAAAGTACAGGTCATCTCCCAATTTGAGCAAAAAGGAACGCATTCCAACCGCTACGATGTAACGGTATTGGTAAATGGCTTACCATTGGTACAGATTGAACTAAAAAAGCGTGGCGTAGCCATTCGTGAAGCTTTTAACCAAGTGCATCGCTACAGTAAAGAAAGTTTTAATAGCGAAAATTCGTTGTTTAAATACTTACAGGTTTTTGTAATCTCCAACGGTACAGATAGTCGCTATTTTGCCAATACAGTTAAGAGAGACAAAAACAGTTACGACTTTACCATGAACTGGGCAAAGGCTGATAACTCCTTGATAAAAGATTTAAAGGATTTTACAGCTACATTTTTTCAAAAGCATACTTTGCTCAACGTTTTACTAAATTATTCGGTTTTTGATGTAAGCGACACCTTGCTCATCATGAGACCATACCAAATTGCAGCCACCGAACGAATTTTATGGAAAGTGAAAAGTTCGTTTGAATCCAAAAAATGGTCTACTCCCGAAAGTGGTGGTTTTATATGGCATACCACAGGTTCGGGAAAAACATTAACAAGCTTTAAAGCAGCAAGATTGTCTACCGAACTAGATTTTGTTGATAAAGTGTTTTTCGTGGTAGATAGAAAGGATTTGGATTTTCAAACCATGAAAGAGTATCAACGATTTTCACCAGATAGTGTAAATGGTTCGGACAGTACCGCAGGGTTAAAAAGAAACATTGAAAAGGACGATAACAAAATCATAGTTACCACGATTCAGAAATTAAATAATTTGATGAAGAGTGAGAGTGATTTAGCCATTTACCAAAAACAGGTAGTTTTTATATTTGACGAAGCACACCGCTCACAATTTGGAGAAGCTCAAAGGAACTTAAAAAAGAAGTTTAAAAAATACTATCAATTTGGATTTACAGGAACACCTATTTTTCCACAAAATGCGTTAGGCTCGGAAACTACTGCCAGTGTATTTGGCAGGGAGTTACATTCCTATGTAATTACCGATGCCATTAAAGACGAGAAGGTACTAAAATTTAAGGTGGATTATAACGATGTTCGTCCACAATTTAAAGGTATAGAAACCGAGGTTGACGAGAAAAAACTAAGTGCAGCAGAAAACAAAAAAGCGCTACTACACCCTGTTCGTATAAAAGAGATTTCGCAATATATCTTGCAAAATTTCAGGCAAAAAACACACCGTACTCGCGGGGGAAACACAGGTTTCAATGCCATGTTTGCGGTGAGCAGTGTTGATGCAGCAAAGTGTTATTATGAGGAACTGAATAATTTGCAAAAAGAGAGTGATAAGCCTTTAAGGATTGCGACCATTTTCTCCTTTGCTGCCAATGAGGAACAAAACGCTATTGGAGAAATTGTTGATGAAACTTTTGAGCCATCGGCAATGGATCAAAGTGCCAAAGAATTTTTAACCAAAGCCATCATCGACTATAACAGTTTATTTAAAACAAGTTATGGAGTAGATAGTAAGGAATTTCAAAATTATTATCGTGACCTTGCCAAAAGGGTAAAAAGCAAAGAAATTGACTTAATTATCGTGGTAGGTATGTTTTTAACTGGTTTTGATGCACCTACTTTAAATACTTTGTTTGTAGATAAAAACCTACGTTACCATGGGTTAATGCAAGCTTTTTCGCGTACCAACCGAATTTACGATGCCACAAAAACCTTTGGTAATATCATTACCTTCCGTGATTTAGAAAAAGCTACCGTAGATGCCATTACTTTATTTGGAGATAGCAGCACCAAGAACGTTGTATTAGAGAAGAGCTACAAAGAGTATTTAGAAGGCTTTACCGATATTGCCACGGGAGAAGCTCGCAGAGGTTATGTAGATGTGGTGAAGGAGTTGAATGAAAAATTTCCAAACCCTGATGAAATTGTTACTGAAAAAGACAAAAAGGAGTTTTCTAAACTTTTTGGTGAGTACCTGCGAGTAGAAAACATACTACAAAACTATGATGAGTTTACTAATTTAAAAGCCTTACAAACGGTTGATGTTAATGATTCAGAAGCTTTAGAGGAGTTTAAAGAAACTCATTTTGTAACAGATGAGGATATTGCAGCAATGCAGTCTATTGAATTACCATCAGACCGTACGATTCAAGATTACCGATCCACTTACAACGATATTAGAGATTGGTTAAGAAGGGAAAGAAGTGGAAAAGAAGCCGAAGAATCAAACATTGATTGGGATGATGTAGTTTTTGAAATAGACTTGTTAAAATCGCAAGAAATTAACTTAGACTATATTCTTGAACTCATTTTTGAACATAACAAGAAAAACAAGGATAAGGCTACGTTAATTGAGGAAATCCGAAGAGTAATTCGTGCTAGCATTGGCAATAGAGCCAAAGAAAGTTTGGTGGTTGATTTTATTAATGAAACCGAATTGGATTCCATTGAGGATAAGGCAAGTATCATTGATTCATTTTTTACCTACGCACAGGGTAGGCAGAAAAAGGAAGCGACTGAGTTGATAACGGATGAAAACCTAAACGAAGAAGCTGCAAAACGATACATTGCTGCCTCATTAAAAAGAGAATACGCCAGCGAAAACGGAACAGAACTCAATGCTCTTTTACCGAAAATGAGCCCATTAAACCCTCAGTATTTGACTAAAAAACAAAGTGTTTTCCAAAAAATCGCTTCGTTTGTAGACAAGTTTAAAGGAGTTGGTGGGAAAATTTGAAAAGAGAGATAATTTAAGAATGGAATAACATGATAGATGAAAAAAGTAACTGAGTTAGAAAAGAAATTTGGGTTTCCATTGTTTTGTTACCCAACCAACAATGTTTATTTAGGTAACAGCAAAAAGTTAATTATCTCTGATATTTGGTCATTTTGGGATTATGTCATTAAGAAAAAGAATTTCAATCGACCTTTTATGAACTCTCTTTTAGAACAAGCCAAAAACTTTTATGAAGCAGCGGAAAATAGCCCTTTAAAGTCTAAGCCTTTACTTTACTATTATTCATTTCTTAATCTAGCTAAATTGATGATCAATATTGACAAACAATATGGCTCAAACAATTTGAAATATATGCATGGGATTAAGGAGGTCCATAATAATAAGTTTAGCGATTCCGAGATTACAATACAACAGAAAAAGAACTTTATCAAAAACGTATCAGTTGAGCTATTAGAAATTTTTGACGACCAAACATTCAATACTGACACAACTATTAAAGTAAAAGATTTACTTGCTCACTGTGTTGGTATTCATAGAGCTTATGGTGAAATTTATTCATTATCAGAAACTTTCTTTAAGCTAGATAGATTTATGTTATACAAAAGAGGGAAAATTCTAGGAGTTAAATCAAAAATCCAGTGTTCCTCAAAAGACTCTCAAGCATTAAAAAATATCGGGTATAATATTATAGAAAACGAAGATGGTTTTTATTGGAATGAGGAAATTACAAGAATATCAAATAATATTACTCGAAGTGATTATGCTACTCTAGCAAAAAAAATGAATGATTTAGGTATTTGGTATTTTATAGGTGATAATGGTTATACTTCCTACCTTTCCTCAAACCCAAATTGCCGATACAAGCCTGAAATTATTATATATAATACTATGTTCTATTTAGGGTCAATAACAAGGTATCATCCTTACATGTTTGATAAAATTTTCTCCGATAAAGAGCAATGGATGATGAGTGAATTTTTGACAACCCAGCCAAAGCAATTCTTATATTTAGCTACTGCAAAAACACTTGGACAAAATGTTTTAAAAGCTTACACAAGCTTTTGAATAAATATTATCAACTCAAAAATGCCAGTAAACTGGGTTTACTGGCATTTTTGAGTAAAAGAAAATCAAGTTTTTATAAGCTGTTTTACGACTTGTTTTCCTCTTCCTTTTTAAACCAGGTGTGGTAAACAAAATAAGCTCCTATACCCAATACCAATACAGATAAGGCAATTTTGAGGCTTTTGTTGCTGGTGTGTAGCTGTTCGCATTCGCTTTGCAGCAAGTTCATTTCTATGGGGATGTCTTTCACGAAATCCAGTTCGTAGCAATTCACAATGTTCTTCATATCAATTAGCTTTTAAGGTGAATAATTTTGAACTGTTTTTCGGCTTGTAGCAAATAGGCATAATCGTAAATGCAACTCCATTTCTTTTCGCCTTTTTTAATGGTATGGGTATTCACTCCAAAATGAAAACCTGCACCAAGGAGATAGTCTAAACTTTTTACAGTTTCCTTTTCGCCATTCAAAATGCGTTTTAAAATAGCACGGTTGTTATCCAACATTCGGTTTATTTGTGAGGTGGCTTTTCGTTTTTCTTGTGCTTTCAAATTATTAAAGCGAATCTGATTTTTACGATTGGCAAAAACCTGATTATTACGTTGTTTAATAAATACTTCACCTGTTAATGGATCTTTTGCTTCTTGCATGTCTTTTTTTTAGTAAAAATAACCGCAAATCTCTGTATAATAGAGGGTTGTAAATTAGCTTTCGCCAAGTTTTGCCATCTTAATCTAAATTAATGTACTTGGTTTGTAATAGTCATATACATTTCATGCAGATTAACGCACATAAATGTAAACTCATTTACTTCGTATTTGCCTTAATTTATGGTGCTTTAGCATTTATTTGGCAGAACGATGGACAATGGAACAGCCCTATATATGCCTGTTCCACTTCCAACGTTTATTCAGTAACCATGGAAAGTTGGTTTTCCACGGTCGGTTCCACGGTTCCACCTTGCACCTGTAATTCATAAATGATTTCTTTTCCTTGAGGTGTTTTAGTTAAAATGCAATCCTGTTCCAGATGATTTTGCAATATGGTTTTACTTTCACAAAGTTCTTTTAATCGGGTACGAATAATCTTTGAACTGCAATCAAACTCATCGGTTAGTATATCCACCAAAACTTTATTGGGTGTTGGTACTTTTAGGTATTCTTTTAAGAAAGCAGATATTTCACCTATTTCCGCTTTTAAGTGTCGGGACTGCATAACCTCTGCAATATCATTTGCATCAGCCAATACCAAACCTTTGGCATCATTACAGTACCTCAAATAAATGGAATCATAACGTTTGGTACTTCGGGTTTTCAGGAAGTTTAGAGCAATTAAATCCGTTGGTTGTCCGTTTTTACCTTTTTCAAACCCCACTTGTATCACCGTACTGGATTTGTTCATCAGTTCTGTTCCTAAATGTCCTCGAGCTTTATCCGTACTACCGGGATTTTCATGTATCAAACCAATAAAAGTGACGTTGAATTTATTTATGGATTCATTCATCAAGTCAATCAACTGCATGCTATCTTCCGAACGGTTAAAATCCTTTATACAATCCGTTACCACATCCAAAACAATAACTAAATGTCCATCAAATTTACCACGTACATAACTCAGGTATTCATTTAGGGCAGCAAAGCGGTCTTTTCGTGGTATCTCCAATAAAGAAATGTAATCGAAATGATAAGGCGTTTCTTCTTTATTATAGCCTGCTTTCTGCAATATTTGCTGCAACGCAAAAGGAAACTGTTCGGTCAGATTTCTTTCGGTATCCACATAGCAAACCGTAGGACGATTCATGATGTTGGTTTTAAATCCCAACAAATGATTTTTGTGCATAGGCTGTTTGATAAATGCACTACAAAAGGTTTCTGCCAATCTGCTTTTATGTACACCTGCCTTTCCTTGAATGATATTGATGGTTCGAGGAAAAATAATGGCATTATCGTAATGCGTTAGAATAGGTTGTGTTTTAGCAATGGTTTCTGCCTTTCTTTTCGTTAAAGCCTTTTGGGTTTCTAACAACTGAGACAAATACTGATCGGTAGATGATTTTTTTCGGTAATCTTCCATTTTTAAACCAGCATCATTCAACGCAAAACCCAATCGGAAAAAGTCGGCTATATCTTTACCGCCTTGCTCTTTGAGTTTGTTGGGCAATAGCATCCGTTGAACTTCAAAATGCTCTGTAATCTTTTTGGAATGCTGTAAACCAGTAGTATCTAAATCGTAGAGTACCACAACATTTTCAAAACGTTCTTTTAGCTTCTTCATTAAATCATCAGAAGGAAAAGCCGTTTCGCTGTTCAAGGAAATAGCTTGTTGTTTATGAGCAGCCAAGGCTAATACATCTTTTTCACCACCTGTAATGAACACTATTTTGCCCTTATCGGGTAATTGCTTCCATCCAAAAACATAATTACTTGGCTTTTGACCCAACCATGAGAAACGATATTTCTCCGCAAAGGGACTGTATATTTTATAGCAATTGGTATGAATACGATAAGCGAACAAAGGTTCTGTTGCAGTTGATTGCACATGTAATTCATTTCCGTTTTTCAATGGGCGTTTGTAATGCAAGACAGGAACCACTTGATAACGTTCTAATGTAGTTTCTGAAATGCCATACTGTTGCCAGAAAGCAAGATTAGAAGTGTCCCATTTTGCTAATTGAATCGTGAAATTAGGTTCAGCTACTTCTGAAACATCCAAGTTAAAGTCAGTTGCTATTTTGAGCACCGCTTCCTTAAAATCACATCTAAACAGTTGTTGCACCAGTTCAAAACAATCGCCATCATCACCCGTAGCAAAGTCTTTATACCGCCAATTGCCATTGCCTTTATCGTATAGATTAAAGGAAGGTGTTTTTTGAGGCTGACTAAGAAATGGATTGGAAATGTGCTGACCAGATTTTAACCTTCCTTTAGTGTGATAGGGCTGTAAATAATGGTTCAGCACGGCATAACTATCCAAATCGTTTTGAATTTTATCTTTTAATATCCTTACATCCATATCACATCGCTTTATGACGTTCTATTTCTGCAATTACCTCACTGCGTTTATAGAACTTCTTGTTACCAAATACATAAGGCGTGAGTTGTAACTTGCCTTGCTTTTGCCATTTCCACAAGCTAACCGGAGAGATAGGCGGACTGAATAGCTTGCTGATTTCTTTTAGACTTAAATATTCCGCCTCCGGGTTGATAAGTCCTTCGTGTAGCCACTTCATAATTATTTATTGAAATAGTTATCGGCTTCCTGATCGATGGTATTAGGCTTGCCATCATTCAACCACTGCATTATGGCTTTGCGAGAAAAGGTCAATGGCTTTCTTCGGGAGATTACAGGTATTTCATACCTGCAAACCTTACTATATAAAGTAGCTTTTCGATAACCAGTTAAAGCCAAAACTTCATCCATAAAGATAATATCCTGGTCGTGCTTTACAGGTTCCTCGTATTGTTCTTTTAAATGCAATATTTTCTCTGCTTCCTCTGCAAATACTTTTTTGTTTAATTCGATGTATTCACCCACAGTAAGTGAATACAAAGGTTTTGATAAATCGCTCATTACGTTTCGTTTTTAAATTGTGAATAATGAGCATTGCGCAATGCTGTTTTGAAATTTCTGACGCTAAGTAACCAAGCATTGCAAACTCAATCAAAAATGAAACGCAGAGTGTAGAGTGTGTGTAGAGTGTTTTCTTTGTGAAACCCCTGAAAAACCTTGTTATTTATTGATTTCAAACAGGAAAAGAAAAACGTTGAGTGTAGAGTGTGTAGAGTGTTTTGTGATGGAATTACACGAAAAAGAACAACTATAATTAGCCACCAAAAGAACTTTAGTGGCTAACTATAGGAGCACATTTTTTAAAAGAGTTGAACAATTTGAACCAGTTGGTCTTTTCGTTTTAATCGCTTTCCTGAAGCAGTTCGTAATTGTGAATCCATGAACTCCTTTCCGTTTTTATCTACAAAGCATGAAGCCGTAATCAACCAAATATCATTTTTTAGGTCCACAATCTTTTGAGATTCATACATCAACTCTTTGATAAACCATTGCAGCTCCTTAGTTGAGCCAATCCATTTTATGCGTTTTTGAGGTGCAATTTCTTTGTTCCTGAAAATGGTTTTAAATTGTTCCAAATCAGTAGCATTATCAATAAAAGCATGTTCCTTTAACAACTGAAATGCTTCTAAAAAGCCATGGATATTCGATTGAAAGTATTTAGGATTCTTAATAAGGGCTTTCAATTGCAGGGAATAAATATCACCTTCCATTTTACGGCTTGTAGATTTTCGGCTAATCGTTTTTTGGGGTGTGCCTGTTTGATGAGTGGCTTTCCAATCGTTAATGGAATCAACCAGTCCTTTTGTGAATAAGGAACCTTCATACTGACGAACAAGCATGGTTAAGAATTTATCAAATACCGATTTATCTCCTTCAAAATTTTCATTCAGTTGATAATTTAGGAAAGGTTCCAGTTGTAGTAATTTTAATTGGTATTGCTTTAGCTTTAGAGCAAACCAGTAATCGAAATCTTCGTGATGCTTATCAATAATAATAGGATAATCATATTGATAGCACTTGTTATTACTGAAAAAGAATTCGATACGAAATAGCTCCTCAATACTATTACAAGCATCTCGGTATTCCTTTTCCTTTCTATTAAAGTATTTGTAAAAACTAGCTTCGTTTTCATCATAATCATCTATACCAAACACAGCTTCGGCATTTTTAGTGATTTCAACCTGAATGTTATGAAGCAGTTTAGTAGCCTCATCTTCCGAAATATCTTGACCTAAAAACGCACTTCGTTCAAAATCCCATATATCGGCAAGGTCAATTTTGTAGTAGGTAAAATTCGCAAGTATCATAAGTCTAAGTCGGGTATTATGTTAGCAGCATCCACTTTCTTTTTGTCAATAATCTTAGCGTAAACCTGAGTGGTTTTCAGTTCACGATGTCCCAATAACTTTGAAACAGTATAAATATCCGTTCCTAAAGTCAATTGCAGTGTAGCATAAGTATGTCGGGCACAGTGGAAGGTGATGGTTTTTGAAATTCCAGCCTTCATCATCCATTGTTGTAATTTCACATTATGCCAAGCCGAATATTTTAAGCCTTTAAAAACACGTTCCTCATTTTCTCCTTTTTCACCCAATAGTTCACGAGCTTGTTTTGAAATGGGTAAGGTTTCTACACCTTGGGTTTTCTTTTGGCGGAATCGGATGTACCAACCTTGTTCTTCTGAATGTTGAACTTCTTGCCAAACCAATTTATTAATGTCAGACCATCGCAACCCTGTTAAACAACTAAAAATAAAAGCTGTTTTAAGCATCGGTATTTCACATTCCGCTTTAGTTACTGCTTTAAGCTCCTCCAAGGTTAAAAACTCACGTTCCGTTTCACCTTGTTTAAATCCGGGCACTTCAACAGCAGGATTATAGCTAATCATTTTATCTCTAACTGCTTGTTTTAAGCAAGCTTTTACCTTATTGAAATAGGAGTAGCAGGAATTTTGGGAAAGTGGTTGTTCACTTTTTGTTTTAGCTGTGTTTTTTAGGTATTCCTTAAAACCTTCCAGCCACTTACTATCCACCTGAGAGAAAAGCACATCTTCACCTTTGTATTTAATGAGGTGTTTCAGTACACTATCCCAGTTGCCATAATTACCAGTGCTATTGTATCGCTTATTGGTCTGTTCCTCGAAGTACTTTATAAAATTTGCCGAAGTATCACCTTTCACGAAATGCCCAAAACCATGTTGTTCGTGCTGTTCTTCCATAAATCGTTTGGATCGAATACTTTCAGCCAAAAGCATAGTTTTCTTGTTGTGTTCACGGTCTTTGCTGTTCCTTGGATTAGGATAGGTATAGAGTTTTAGGTATTCCTTTACTCTTTTCTTTTCGGCATTTGGGAAATAGCAATCTAAATAAATGCTTTCTCTACCATCTGCTAGTTTTTTCTTTCTGATAGATATTTTCATGCTTTTATGGTTTTCGTGTTTTGGAATAGGTTGTCGATGTCGGCTCTTTTTACAAATTGTTTATCTAAACCAATATCATAAGTTGGAATAATTCCCTTTTCAACAAGACGGTATATAGAAGCCTTGCTAATGTTTAATAACAAAGCAGCCTCTCTTAAAGACAGATAAGGTTTGTTCGCGATTTGAATCTGTGTTTGAATAGCTTTTACGGATGCTGCAATTTCTTCAAGCAGTAAATTCGTTTTGATGGAGGAAGATTTAACCAGCTCCTTTTCGCTTACCTGTTGATGGGTACTTTCTCTTTTACTTTGCTTGTAGGCTCGTTGATTGCATTTGTGGGAACAATACTTGGTTGTTCGCTTCTGTGCCACAAATTCATTGTGGCAATACAGACAAATTTTGTTGTAGGGTGTGTTTGCTTTACTCATTTCTTTCTCTTACTGTACTAAATTGTTACATATCGTTTCTGACAGTCTCAAAATCGAACAGCTTAAAATTTCTGTGTCCCTTTTTGTCCCCCAGAGCCGTTTGAGGGACAAACGAGGGACAAAAGTACGCAAAAAGGGACAAAATATCTAAATTTTTGTCCCCCGTGTAATTTTGTAAAAAACTTGTAAAGTAATTGTAAATAAAGGATTTACATTGTGAAATTTTGCGAAAGTTTGCGTCAGCTTACTTCCCAATACAGAACTTACCGAAAATATTACCCAACAAATCGTCAGTTGTGATCTCTCCAGTTATTTCTCCTAGGCTATGAAGTGCTGCGCGGATATCGATTGCGAGTAGATCTCCTGGAATTCCGGTTTGCATTGCTGATAAAACACTGTCTAAGGATTGATTAGCATCTTTTAAACTGTTGTAGTGACGAGCGTTGGAGATTATTATATCTCCTGTATTTAACTGACCCAAATCAACTAGACTGGTTAGTTTATTTTTTATTTCTTGGATGCCTTTTAGCGACTTTGCGCTTATTGGTATAAAGGTAGCACCTTCGGTGTTGAATTGCCAATTGAACTCTAAGGCTGATTCCTTTTCGCCTAACATTTCATTTAGCTCTGAGCGTTTTGCGGCTTCATTATCTTGTGTTACTTGAGGTCCTTCGCTGCGCTCTGGATGACGTGAAGGGTTTAGAAGATCAACTTTATTTAAAATGATTAAAATTTCCTTTTCAGGGTATTTAGCAGATAGCTCTTGAGCTGTTTTCTCGATTTCCTCTTGAGGAGTTTGGCTTACATCAAAGAGTTGCATTACAACCCTAGCCTGTTCCATTTTTTGAAAGGTTTTTTCTATTCCTTTGCTTTCTACGTAATCATCAGTTTCACGAATACCAGCTGTATCAATGAAACGGAAAGTAACCCCTTCAATAGTTAAAAGGTCTTCAATAACATCTCTTGTAGTTCCTGCAATATCACTTACAATTGCTCTATCTTCTTCTAAAAGGGCATTTAGCAACGTTGATTTCCCCACATTAGGTTCTCCAACTATAGCTACTGGCAATCCGTTTTTAATGGCGTTACCCAATGAGAAAGAGGTCATTAATTTATTGACCAACTTTTGAATATTCCCAATCAGTTCAATGAATTCAGTTCGATCCGCAAACTCAACATCCTCGTCACTAAAATCAAGTTCTAATTCAATTAAAGAAGCAAAATTTAATAGCTGTTCTCTTAGTTTAGAAATCTCTGTAGAAACTCCTCCTTTTAACTGACTTAATGCTAATTGCGAGCTGGCTTTAGAGGTAGAATGAATTAAATCAGCAACTGCTTCAGCTTGTGATAAATCGAACTTACCATTTCGGTAAGCACGCATTGTGAACTCACCAGCGTCTGCGGCTCTCACTCCTGCATCAACAAATAACTTTATAATTGCTTGAGTAATGTATGTTGATCCATGACAGCTTATTTCAACTGTTTCCTCTCCTGTAAATGATTTCCCTTCATGAAATACGTTGACCAACACCTCATCAACTACTTCGTAATTTTGAGTTTTGAGTTGTGAAATTTGAATGTCATTAACGACAATTTCTCCAAAATGAGCAGTATGCGTTCTGACATCTAATAAATCCTTACCCTCTTTAAAAGGTTTAAAGAACTTCTTAGTAAATAAAATTGCTTCTGGTCCGCTAATTCTAATTACTGCAATCGCTCCCATCCCTGGTGCTGTAGCTGGAGCTATTATTGTATCGTGCTTACTAAGATTTCTGAGATTCATCGCAATGCGAAATTACGACTTTTAGCTCTTATGTTCTTGATAAATGATGTGTTTACATTTTCAATTAAACATTAAAAGAAACTATAATTATATAACTGCGTTTTAGAAGGTACCAAACCTAAACCGAATGAAAAATTTATTTCTTACAATACTGATTAGCTTCTCGATAATTAATTTGTATGCTCAAAACGACTCCTTAAATAACGATTTAGGGTTATTATCTATAGAAGATTTACTTTCAACGGAAGTAATATCAGCATCAAAAGGAACCAATCAGGTAAAAACTGCTCCTGCTGTTATTCATGTTGTTAAAGAAGAAGAAATTGAAAATCAAGGATGGACATCGCTTTCTGAAGTTTTGGAAAACTTACCAGGAATTGAAATCTAAAGAAAATCACAAGTTGAGGATTTTCACAATTATTCGGTTAGAGGAATTACTGGCGGTGAAAAGTTTATTATAATGCTGAACGGAATTCGTATTAATTCTGCAACAGGAACTCAACATCAAATAGATTATAATTTCTCGGTAAAAAATGTAAAACAAATTGAAGTTATTCTAGGGCCAGGGTCTGCGCTTTATGGTGTTGATGCGTTTACGGGTGTTATAAACATCATTTTAAAAGAAACGGGGGGAGAAACAAATGCTAATGTGAGTTTTGACTATGGTAATTTCAACACTCAAAACTCTAGCTTCCATTTATTAACCTCAAAAAACAATGTAAACCTTCAAGTACTTGGAAATATTTACCACTCTGATGAGCCTTTTTTTCCTGATTATTTTAAAGACGAATTCAGTTGGTACACTGATGAATACAGCAAAAACGGAAATGTAGGTTTACCTTTCGACGAAAACATTACAATTCCAACTGAAATTAAAGATTATGCAACTCCAACTGCCGCAGCCAACATTATAACTCAACTGCAATTTAAAAACTTTGAAATTGGACATTCATTAAATTATCAATCTCATAATACTTCTTATAGCATAAATCCAAAGTTTGCCATTTACGCTGAAGATGCGACAAGAAAATTTGAATTAAACACAACCTGGTTTAAGCACTTACTGGAAAAAGATAAATGGAATTTAGCGAGTAGCATTTTTATGCAAAACATGAGACTAAACCCTAATAGTAATTTCCAAAACTTTTTTAGCGGATATGATCCTGGCTATAAATACTCCAGAGATGAAGTTATTAAACTTGAAGAAACGTGGACTTACAATCTTAGTGAAAAAAGCAAATTTATTCTTGGAGGAACAGCTGAGTACGACTACGCTTTAGCCAACACTTCTGACCTTCCTAACCCTTATAACACGTCGGTTTCAGCAAGTCAACAACAAATGACTTACTTGGGATCAGATATAGATGATAAGTTTGGAAATGATTTGTCCATTTATCAAGATTTTTATGAGACTACTTATTACAACTTTAGCACATATGCTCAATATCAAACCTCGATAAAAGACATTTATCATATTACACTTGGAAGTAGATCCGATTATAATTCAAGATATGGAAGTAGTGTCAACCCGAGAGCAGGTTTAGTTATTACACCAAACAATAAATTAAGCACGAAATACTTATACGGAACTGCATACTTGGCTCCGTCCCCTTTTAAAACATTCAAACATTATGGATCATTTATATTAAAAGCTGACTCAACAGGTTTAACAAGTGGTTTTTTCCATCTTCCCAATCCTGATTTAAAACCGGAACAAATGCAATCTCATGAAGTATTATTGAGCTACTCACCTACTTCTGCATTGCAACTTACAGCAAATGGTTTTTACAACAAAGTAACCAACATTATACGCCCTGAATTAGCATTTGAAGAGGAATTTAAAGGAGCAACAATTGATGTTGTTGAACGCAATAAAAATGGAGGATTAAGTGAAACGATGGGTGTTACCTTAGGGGCAATTGGTTTTATAAAGCCGAACGCTAAATCGGTTATTAAACCACAAGTAAATTACACATTTATTGATGGTCATTTAGATGGTAATCCTTTATCATACACAGCTAAAAACACTTTGAAATCAACCATTGAATTCACTTTTCAAAAAATCAATTCCGGAATCGCCGTATTGCATCGCGGACATTCAAAAGCTATTATAAACGGTTCTACATTCATCAATAATCCATTTACTTTAATTAACCTTAACTTGGGTTATGATCTTTTAGAAAAAAAAAGCTACACGCTTAAAGTAAACGCTAAGGCCAGAAACCTATTAAACACTAAATATTACAACCTAGCTAAAGATGATGATTTAATAACACTTCCATTGGTCCCACAAGATCCAATAAGGTTTTATTTAGGGCTTAAATTATCATTGATTTAAGAAGTTTGTGAAGATTTTTAAAATCATATTAATGAGTTTGATATTTCTAAGTTTCAACATGGAAACCAAGGAGTATGATGCCAAATTTGGTTTAATTACCAAATTGGTGAAATTCGTCAGTTTCTCAACTCCTCCTGTATCAAATAGTATTGACACATACGGTGATGCTGTTTTTAAGGAACAAATTGATTTGAAAATCAAAGAAGGTGAAAAAATTAATGGTTCGATTATATCGGGAACAGTACTGAAAGACATCTCGGAAATTAAAAACAGTATGATCATATTTGTTCCGAAAAAACATTCCAGTGAATTAAAAGAAATTATTAAATCCGCATCAGATAAAAACATAATCGTAATATCTGAGCAAAAAAGCGGAGCGCAAATGGGCGCTATTTTCAACATTTTGCTCGAAAACAACAAACTTGTTTTTGAGGTGAATAAAACTGGAGCGAACAAGAAAGGAATATCCATTAACTCCCGACTTTTACAACTTGCCAAAAAGGTGTTTTAAATCACATTACTTTTCGAGTGAACAATAGTTTAGGCTGCCAATAACTGGACTTTGAAATATCATCAATCCGAACGCCCAATGATGTAGTTGCGTGAATAACCTTTAATGAATCGGGGTAATTTGACACAGCAATAGCCACATGACTTGGATAGTATTTACCATCTTTTTTGTAGCCAAAAAAAGCCAGATCTCCGACTTTATATTCTTTGGTTTGTTTACCCAATTTAGACTGCATTTTACAGGAATGCGGCAACTCTGCTCCAAAATGATTCAAAATGGTAGAAGTGAATCCTGAACAATCAATTCCACGCCGAGATTCTCCAGCATATAAATAAGGAGTCCCTATGTAAGTTTTCGCCCAATTCAAAATACTGTCTTGTCTTGAATTTGGACTAGCAGGAACTTCAATATCAACTTCTTTCACGGCCTCTGCTTCAACTTTATCTTCTCTTGGATAAACTTCCCAATATCTGAAATTGTATCATTAAAGTTCACGGCTAACAATTCAACAATTTCTTTTATTTCTCTTTCTCGCTTTAGGCGATTAACCTCAACCATTCGAGATTTGGCTACGGTAATAAAATCGGGAAATAAACTATTGAAAGCATTCATTTCAGATTCGGATTTTTGATATTTAACCCCTTTTGACACATAATTTACTATAGATCGTTCTCTATTGGACACCCCGAGTTTTTTTGCTTTTTCATTGGATAATTTCAATAAAGAAAAGCCCATATAAAAATATGTTTTTGCTTTGCGATGATAAGCCGATTCGCTCTTTAACTGATTGGCCTTTTTAAAAGCTTTCTCATACTTACCTGTCTTAAACAAATCATCAACTTTATTTAATTGATTAACTGAAAAGACTGATGCCTGGATGAAAAAACCAGCCAATAATAATTTGAATTTAGTAGATAACATAGTCAAATATTTATGTTACCCTTCCGAATAGTTTGCCAATTTGCTACGAGAAATTTCGGGGAGCTAAACACTCCCCAAAATCTTTCACACACTACATACCAAGGTAATTACCACACTTCCTGAGTATCTTATTTAAATACATAACGTCGCCATTAGAAAAAGTAACATGTTAGATAATTTTAAATTGTGAAGTTTAAATTCTAAATTGCCTTCAAACCCTTTTTAATGAAGTACTTCTTAAGCTTATTGTTCTCTGTTTTATTTATTAATTCTTTTGGTGCCGACATATCAGGAATAATTAACCAATACTCCAAAGTCATTTCAAGTGGAAATTGTTTAAGCTCGATAAAGATTGAAAACCCCGAGCTATTTTACGAGGGAGAGGAAGTTATTTTAATGCAAATGCAAGGGGCAATAATTAACGAATCGAATAGCTCTTCATATGGAACAATCAACGATTTAAATACCACAGGAAGTTATGAGAAAGCAATAATCGAAGCAATTTCAAATGACACCATTTTTCTAACCCAAGACCTTATTAATGAATTTGACTATTCAAAATCTGTTCAAATTATCAGCTATCCAAAATATGATAACGCCACTATCACCTCCACTTTAACTTGTGCAAATTGGAACGGTAAATCAGGTGGGGTATTGGCTTTCCAAGTTACAGGAACAACAACTTTTGACGCAGGAATTGATGTAACAGGAAAAGGATTTAGAGGTGGTGAAAAATTAGAAGTTGCGGGAAATAGTTGTACCTGGTTAGCAGCTAGCGCAAGCTATTACTATCCTAATAATTCTTGGGAAGGATCCTCAAAAGGAGAGGGTATTGCAATTATTTCATCAGGAAAAGAATTTGGTAAAGGAGCTCAAGCTAATGGTGGCGGTGGCGGAAACGACCATAACTCTGGAGGTGCAGGAGGAGGAAATTACAATACCGGTGGAATAGGTGGAGAAAATAACGACCCAAGTGTTTTTGCCTGTAGAGGATACAACCCGGGAATTGGAGGATTTCCCTTAGATTACAGTTCCAATCGAGCTTTTTTAGGAGGAGGCGGCGGTGCTGGTCATGGAAACAATAACTTATCATCTGCAGGAGGAAACGGCGGAGGAATTATCATATTCTCAAGCGCAAGTATTACAGGTAGTTCTCAACAAATAATTGCAAAAGGAAATGACGCTGCGCAAACAGGAGGTGGTGATGGCGCTGGAGGAGGCGGTGCTGGAGGGACAGTCCTACTCAACGTAAGTGAATTAGGAAACAGTTTATCAATTGATGTGTCAGGAGGAAATGGCGGAAATGTTGATGATGAGTTCTACAACAGATGTCATGGTCCTGGTGGTGGTGGATCTGGAGGATTTGTTAATTCTGCCAATAACCCATTGAACGTCAGTGTCACACTAAATGGTGGTGAGCCTGGCATAATCATCAACTCTATTGCCGATTGCAATTTAACTTCAAGTAATGCTCAAAAAGGTGGAGATGGATCTACCTCAGTTGGATTGACAATTCCTCAAGGAAGCGAGTATTCATTTTGTATCATCACTTCATCAGACAGAATTCATAAAACAAACTCAAAAATCTTCCCTAATCCAAGCTGGAACTCTTTCAATTGGCAATCTTTTGAAGATATTAAAGCAATAAATGTTTATGATAATGCTGGCCGCTTAATTGAGGTGATTCCTCCTACCCAATTAACTTTCGGAAATAATTATTCAAAAGGAATTTACTTCATCCATGTTCAGTCACAGAACTCAATACAAATTCATAAAATAGTGAAGAAATAATTTATTTCTTTGGAGGAAGTGGCCCACGAAGATGAATGATTAAGCCATTCAAGAAGTTTCTTAAAACCTGATCTCCTGCTGAAACATATTTGGGATGAGTTTCTTTTCTAAAGAAATCATTAACAGCCGATTTAGAGATTTCGAAATCAACTAGCTTGCAGATTTTTACAAAATCCTCATCTCTTAATTTATGAGCAACTCTTAACTTTTTTAGAATATCATTGTTTGTAAGCATGTTTCAAATTTACAAAGAAGTAACTTAGCAAAATGAGCGCAAATAAAAACAGGATAGATAATGCTATAAAAAACCTTGGATTTGAAGGTTTGAAAGAAATTCAATCTGAAATGATTCATCATTCTCATTCATCGGATGATATTATTCTTATTGCGCCTACTGGATCTGGAAAAACGGTTGCTTTCCTCTTGCCTATTTTAGAAAGATTAAAAGAGGATAAAACAAATCAAGCAATAATTGTTGCTCCGGCACGTGAACTAGCTATTCAAATTGAACAGGTTTTTAAGGATATGAAAACCGATTTCAAAATTAATTGTTGTTACGGTGGTCATAATGTTAAAATTGAATTGAATAATTTAATTGACGCACCTCAAGTAATTGTTGGAACTCCCGGAAGGTTGGCAGATCATATTAGACGAGGTTCTATCAACACAAAATCAATTAAAACCATTGTGCTTGATGAATTTGACAAAGCACTAGAATTAGGCTTTGAAAAGGATATCACTTTCATTATAGATAGTTTAGAAGGAATAGAAAAAAGAGTTTTAGTCTCTGCTACTAACAGCGACCATATACCTTCTTACTGTAAAATGCCTCAGCCAAAGATTTTACAATATGTTGGAGAGAAAAATAACCAGGGTGATTTAACTTCTTATTTTGTTAAAACTGAGAATGATGACAAGCTGGAAATATTAAAAGAGTTGATCTACAAAATTGGGCATGAACCTACAATCATTTTCTGTAATCACAGAGAGGCAGTGGAACGAATTGGAGATTTATTATTAGACAATGGAATTCCTACCGGCCTTTTCCACGGAGCTTTAAAACAGGAACATAGAGAACGAGAATTAATTAAGTTGCGAAACAAAAGCTCAAATATCTTAATTGCCACAGATTTAGCTTCAAGAGGTATTGATATCCCTTCAATTAAACATGTTATTCATTATCAAATTCCTACATCGGAAGATGCTTTCATACATAGAAATGGTAGAACCGCTAGAATGGATGCCAATGGAAATTCATTTATTGTTTTAAAAGGAATTGAACATATACCTGAGTTTGCGTCTTCAAAGATTAAAGAATTTGACATTGCATCGTTACCTGATCAAGACCTAACTACTGAATACGTTACGCTTTATATCAATTTGGGTAAAAAGAATAAAATCAACAAAGTAGATATAGTTGGTTTATTGTATAAAAAAGGTGGATTAAAAGGAGATGAACTGGGTAAAATAGAAGTTTTAGATTACTGCGCATACGTTGCTGTAAAAAGAAGTAAAACACGAGATTTAATGAGGACTTTGAAAGGAGAGAAAATTAAAAAACAATCTTTTGTTATTCAGACTTCGAGATAATAATCGATAAAAGTTTCTTGTTTACAATATAAGCGGCAAAACCTCCAAGTGAGGTTGCAATAACGAAAGCGTAAAATATTCCTTGATATCCTAAAACCGAATTTCCAAGAGAATAAGCTAGCGGAATGTAAAGAACTATCATTTCCGCAAAAGTTAATATCCCTGATAAAACTGGTTTTTGTAAAGCATTAATTGAACTTGTTTCTACAGCAAAAAGCATTCTAAAAACAAAGCTATAAGGGACCACCCAATAAAACTCACTCATGTATTGAAAGAAAATAGGATCGGGTTTTTCTTGCATAAAAATCGGACCAATTTCCTCTCTAATTAAAATAAATAAGACTGTTGTTAAGCCTCCCCAAACAATTGTAAACCTTCTGGTAATTTTTAATGCATCGTTAATTCGATCAAATTTTTTCGCTCCTAAATTCTGAGCTACAAATGGAATCATAACTGTTCCCAAAGACACAACAACCGCAATAGCAAAAAAGTCAACTCTTGATGCAGTTTGGAGCGTAGCACCTAACTGCTTCCCATTTTCAAATTCACTTGCGAATTTTAATACGGAAGCTACAGCTATTGGGATTATTAATTGCGTTAAAATGGAAGGCAAACCTATTCTTAAAATTTCCCACCAACTGCGAAACATTCCATTTATATTAAAAGCTTTAAAAGAAATCATACTAAACTTGAAATGAAGAAATCCTAAAGCAGCGAACAAAGTAAATAATCTACTAATAAACGTGGCGAAAGATGCTCCAAAAACCTCCCATCTAGGGAAACCCCAATTCCCTAGTATCAAACCATAATCAAGCAAAATATTGGTAATAATTGACACTCCCATAATTGCAGCTGGAATTAACATATTCCCTTGAGCGCGAATAGCACTATTCCCTACCATTGGAATAATTATTAAAGGCACACCTAAATACCACAATTCCATATAATCAAAAATATAGGGCATTAAGTCATCAGACGCTCCAAAAAGTTTAAACAAAGGTTCTATTGTTGGATATCCTACCAATGTTAAAATTGTAGCCAATACAACACCTAATATTAGCCCATCGGTAGTTAATCGTTTAACTTTTAAATCATCCCCCTCCCCAATTGCTTTGGCTACCGATGCTGTTACTCCAGTCCCCAAACCAAAAGCCAATGCAAACATGATTAACATTGTATTCACAGTAAAAGACAATGCAGCAAGAGGATCAGTTCCCAATTCCCCTACAAATTTGGTGTCAAAAAAATTAAACAAAGCAAAGCCTATCATTCCAAAAAACATTGGAACACTCATTCTTATTAAACTTGGCGCTATAGGCCCTTCCGTAAGTTTTGCTTTTTGCATAATAAAAAGGTCGGGAGCCAAGTAAAGCTCCCGACCAAAATTAGACTAAACCAGTGACTAAAGATTCTTATTTACAGCTTATTTCAATAAAGCATCTATTTTTTCTTGGTAAACCTTCTTCTCTGCAAGGCCAGTGAATTTTTCTACTAATTCTCCTTTATTAAAGAATAACACTGTTGGAATACTTCTGATACCATATTTAGCAGCAGACTCTTGATTTTCATCAACATTTAACTTACCTACTGTGGCTTTTCCTTCATTTTCATTACCTAGTTCTTCAATTATAGGACCTAGCATTCTACATGGACCACACCATTCAGCCCAAAAATCTACCACCACTGGTGCTCCACTGTTTATTTTATCTTGTAAAGTTGCGTCGTTAAAATGTGTTGCCATATTTATAAGTTTTAAATTGTGATGGTAGGCATCACTCCTTTGGTTATGTTAACCATTACAAAGATTTATAAAATTTGTTGCTACAAATTATAATTCACGTCAATTAATTTTATAACTTTATAAAAACAAATTATAAAACTAACTCTAATGACGATCACACAATTACAATACATTATCGCAGTTGACACCCATCGTCACTTTGCGAGAGCTGCCGAGAGCTGCTTTGTTACTCAACCTACTTTGAGTATGCAAATCCACAAGTTAGAAGAAGAACTAGGTGTAACAATTTTTGATAGAAGTAGAAAACCGCTTCAACCAACTGATATTGGAAAATCAATTTTAGAGCAAGCTAGAATTGTAATTAATGAAGAAAAGAGAATTGATGAAATCATTCAGCAGCACAAAGGAGAAATTGCTGGAGACTTTAAATTAGCCATCATTCCAACAGTAGCCTCTACTCTACTACCCAGATTTTTAAAATGTTTTATATCTCAATACCCAAAGGTTAACCTTCAAATTGAAGAGTTGCAAACTAAGGTTATTTTAGAGCGTTTAAAGAATGGGTTATTAGATGCTGCAATTTTAGCAACACCTTTAGATCATGATGGAATCATGGAGAAACCGCTTTATTATGAGCCTTTTATGGGATATACTCCTATGGATCACAGACTATTTAAAGAGAAGTTTTTAGATAACACAGATTTAAATCCAGACGACATTTTATTGCTTCATGAAGGTCACTGTTTTAGAGACAGTGTGATCAATATTTGTGGTTCACTTTTCGATAATAAAAAGAAAGAGGGAGTTCAACTAGAAAGTGGAAGTTTTGAAACTTTGGTTAAACTGAGTAAACAAGGATTTGGAATGACTTTAGTTCCTTACTTAAAGGCGATTGAATTAAAAAATATTGAGCCAGAGGGTACAATTAAACCTTTCTCAAGACCTCAACCGATGCGTGAAATTAGTATCATTCATCACCGAACTCATTTAAAAATATCTATCATTGAAGCCTTAGCTAAATGCATACAGGAAACTGTTCCAGAACACATGTTAGCAAACGCAGAAGGCGAGGTTATTAAACCTTATTAAAATAAAAGCGGGTTGATTCAATATAAATCAACCCGCTTCTAATATTTAAAAGAATTTAATCTCTCATTTTCTTGTAAACCTTAAATTGGTTATTAATCGCCATCAAGTTATCATTGGCTTTGTGCCAGTTGATAGATTCCTGTGCGCCAAGAACTAGATATCCTTTTGGATTTAATGCGTTATTGATACCGGAAAGTACTTTTTCCTGTAAATCCATATTGAAATAGATTAATACGTTTCTTATTAGCACTAAATCAAACTTTTTAAATTGCGTATCCAATACAAGATCAAAGGTTTTATACTGTACATTTTTGATCAAATTAATATCAAACTGTACTTTGGAACCAACCATATCATAATGCTTTGAAAGATCTCCTGATGCACCCGATTCTTTGTAGTTCTTTTCGTAACCACGCATTCTCCAAGCCATATACAAACCAGATTGAGCTTGCTGAACCATATCTTCATTAATATCTGTAGCAACGATATCGGCTCTATCTAAAAAACCAAGTTCATTTAAGGTAATTGCCATCGACATTGTTTCTTCTCCAGATGAGCAGGCAGCATGCCATATACTTACCCTATCATTTTTATTAAAAAGTTTAGGTAAAATTTTCTCTCTTAAAACACCCCACATCCCTGGATCCCTAAATAATTCTGTAGTGTTAACTGTTATTTCTTTTAAAAACTCATCAAAGACATCACGTGATCTTAATGCTAAACATAAATCATTAACATCCTGCATTCCTTTCAAACCAAGATACCTCTCAACCCTTCTTTTAAAAGACGATATGGCATAATCACCAAATTCAAAGCCAAAGTTCCTTCGAACCGTAGCCACGACTTTTCCCAAATCACTTTCAGTTACAGGTACTGTCTTATCTAACTCCATTATTATCTATTTATTGAGAGTAATACTTTTATTATTTCATCAACCGACATAACATAATCGATTTGAGTAATTTCCATTGCTGATTTCGGCATTGTATCAACCATACAAGTTGATGGGTCTTGAACAATTGTAATTCCACCTTGATCATTTATCACCTTCATTCCATATGCACCATCCTTATTCGCTACAGTTAAAAGAATTCCCAATGTATTTTCCTTATACAGTTCTCCAACAGATGAAAGGGTAATATCTATTGATGGCCTACTACTCAAACGCATGTCTTCTGTTGTTAAACTTAAATAAGCATATGGTTCTGCAGACATATGGTAATTAGCTGGAGCAATATAAATTTTGCCGGCTTCTATTTTCTGCTTATCAATTGGTTCAATAATTTCCAACGCACTTTTTAACCTAAGTGCCTCAACGAATCCATGACGGACATGTTTTAATCTATGTGGCGCCACAATTATTGGATGCCGGAAGTTAGCTGGCAAGCTAGCAAATATTTTTCCCATCAAAGGGAAACTCCCTGCAGATCCACCAATTACAACGGCTCTAATTTTATCTCTTCCTTTTATCAACTTATCTTACTTTTTGATAAACCTTAAATTCTTCATTTACACAGTTAAAATCTCTGTTGAAAAAACTGTTGCTTAAATCCTCCTGAACTCCTAAAATTAGGTATCCATTTTTCTTTGTAAAATCAGACAAGCTTTTGTAAACTGGTCTGGCTTTTTTCAAACTGATATAGCACATTACATTTCGACATAACACAATATCAAATTCTCCAAAAGCTCTATCGTTAACTAAATCATATTGTTTGGTTTGAATCGGTGTAATAAATTCTTCTTTCAATTTAAACGCCCCGCCCTGCCTGGAAACAAATTCATCAAAGGACTTACCTACTTTGAAACGCGAATAATTATTTTCACAAGATTCAAACTCTTTTTCACTATAGGTCCCTTCTAAGATTTGATTAATTTTAATTTGAAATTTTTCAGCAGCAATAAGTTCTACCTGTTTATTCAACTTCAAGTTATTAACCATTTTAGAAAAAGAATAAATTTCTTGTCCCGAAGAAGCCCCAAGATCTAAAACCTTGATTGAGCCCTGAGATTTGACAATTTTAGGAAGTTCGGCCTCTAAAAACCGCCACAAACCAGGGTCTCTAAAAAACTCCGTTTTGTTGGGTATGATGGATTTCATGAACTCATCTTTATTCCTTGGATTCGCGTTAATCCAATTAATTAAGTCATAAACACCACTAACTTTATGGGTATCCATAAAACCTCCTATTATCCTTTTGGCAGCACCCTCTGTAAAGCTTTTAATGTCAATTCTACATTTATATTTAAGCTCCTCGGCAAAGGTGTTCAAATCAGAATATTTTAAATCAAACTTGTACAATCTCGTATTTTATTTTAGACCAGTGATTTACTTAAATGAGTTGTTAATTGTTTCATTTTTTTTAGCACAAAATGATTATGTGTTTTTTTGAAACCAATAAGTTCAGGATGCGTTTGACAATAACACTAAATTCTGAATAGCATGAATCTCATTCAACATTTTAAAAGCACATATAACACCGTAAAGGAGGATGCATTAATTGTATTTAATGGTGAAATAACTCAAGAAATCGTACATAGCTACACGGCATTAGTTGGTCAAACAATGACTTTACTTGGAGCTGATGAAAAACCCAAAAAGAAAGTTTACTATGTCCTAGTTGAATTACTGCAAAACATATGTAAACACTCAGGCTATCGTGCTCAATCCGATGAGGATGAAGACGAAATTCAAGTTGGGCTTGGAACTGCAATTTTTGGTTACGACAAACAAAATTTTGTTGTTTGTACAGCAAACAAAATCCAAAATGAAAATATTGCGAGTATTCAAGAAATGCTAGATCACATCAATAGTTTAGATAAAGATGGACTGAAAGAATTATATAAGTTCATGATCAAAAAATCCAGATTATCTGAAAGAGGTGGGGCAGGCTTAGGATATATTGATATTGCTAAGAAAAATTTGCAAAAATTTAAATACGAATTCATGGATTTAGGAAACAATGAATCTATGTTCATTTTATCATATGAAATCCCTAAACCAGAAGAAAATGCTGAATAATCTTTGAAACCTTCATTAAATTTTCAAAGTAAATAGGCCGATTCTAGTTAAAAAAACAACTCAACCATGAATAAATCAAAAGTTATTCTTGCTTTTAAATAACGTGAGTTCGATCTAAGCATCCAATCCTAATCTTTCATTATCAACAACTTCCGATCTAAGTGAAGGCTTTTTTGGTAGAAAATGGTATGCAATAAGTCCACCTATTAAATTGACTAAAAAGTTGTCTACGC